>CAZOQY010000117.1:4245-9245 GCA_964581835.1 uncultured Streptomycetaceae bacterium
AACGTGCGCAAGCGCACCGCCGAGCACATGGCGAAGTCGTGGGCCACAACGCCCCACGTGCTGCAGGTGATGGAGGCGGATTTCTCGAAGGTGGACCAGGCGCGCCGCCCCGCGTCGGCGCAATGGAAGTCGCGCGAAGGTTTTTCGCTCACCTACCTGCCATTCATCGCGCACGCGGTCGTGGCCACGCTCGCGAAATTCCCGCGCCTGAACGCGAGCTTCGGCGGCGACCATCTTGCGGTGCACAAGCGCGTCAACCTCGGCATCGCCGTGGACCTCAATTTCGACGGGCTGGTGGTGCCGGTGGTGAAGGACGCCGCGGGCAAGTCGCTGGCGCAGCTCGCGCGCGCCATCAACGATCTCGCTTCCCGCGCGCGCGCGGGCAAGCTCAAGCCCGACGACATGACCGAAGGCACCTACACCATCACCAACAACGGCGCCTACGGCACGCTCATCACCGCGCCGATCATCAGCCCGCCGCAGGTGGCGATCCTGTCCACCGACGCCGTCCGCAAGCGCCCGGTGGTGATCGAGGGGCCGGACGGCGACAGTATCGCCATCCGTCCCGTCGGCCTGCTGGCGCAGACCTTCGACCACCGTGCGGTGGACGGCTCCTACTCGGGAGCTTTCCTGGGCGAGGTGAAGCGGATTATCGAGACCAGTGACTGGGCGCAGGAAATCAAGAGGTGAGGCGTCTCAGATAAAGCGTCGCAGATACGGCGTCGCAGATACGGCGTCTCAGATATGGCGTCGCAGATGGGGCGAGTTGTATGCAAGGCGTTGCACAAGAAACGCAGTATCTGAGACGCCGTATCTGAGACGTATTACCTGAGACGCTTCATCTGAGACGCAGTTAGCAAAAATCATCCAAGGAAAGACGATGGCAAACCTGAAGCAGCACAAACTGGGCTGGATTGGAATTGGCCGCATGGGCTACGCGATGGCGGAGCGGCTGGCGAAGGCGGGCTGCGACATCACGGTGTGGAACCGCACGCGGGCGAAGGCGGAGCCGCTGGCGAAATACGGCGCGAAAATTGCCGACTCGCTCGCTGATCTCGCGGGTTGCGACATCGTCTTCACGATGGTCTCGACCGGCAAGGACGTGAAGGAAGTGCTGTTCGGCACGAGCGGCGTCGGCGCGAAGGGCAAGCTGCCGAAGATCGTCGTGGACAGCACCTCGATCTCGCTCGAGGAGTCGGCTGAAATCCGCGAGAAGCTCGGCAAGCTGGGCGTGAAGCTCCTCGCCGCGCCGGTCTCCGGCAACGCCAAGGTAATCAAGGCCGGCAAGTTGACGGTGGTCGCGTCCGGCCCGAAGGACGCCTTCGACGCCGTCGCGCCGTACCTGGAGGCGGTCGGGCAGGGCGTGTCCTACGTCGGTGACGGCGAGCTCTCGCGCATCGCCAAGATCTGCCACAACGTGATGCTGGGGGTGGTGATCCAGAACCTGTGCGAGATCACCGTGCTGGCGGAAAAGGCCGGCATGAAGCGCCACGCCTTCCTCGATTTTCTGAACAAGAGCGTGATGGGCTCGACCTTCACGCGCTACAAGGCGCCGGCGCTGGTGAACCTCGACTTCCACGTCACCTTCACCCCCGAGCTGCTGCGCAAGGACATCGACCTCGGCCTCTCGGCCGGCAGGCATTTCGGGGTGCCCATGCCCCTCACGTCGATCACCCGCGACATGGTGCAGACCCTGATAGGCAACGGCTATACTGACGAGGATTTTTCGACCCTGCTGATGCTGCAGGCGAAGGCTTCGGGGATGGAATTGAAGCCGGAGAACGTGGAAGTCGGCGACGGATTGTCGTAGTCATTCAAACAGCGAGGAGAGGGTAAATGAAAAATATCACAAGAATCATGGTGTTGGCTCTGGCCGCGTGCGCGGTTCCCGCGCTGGCCCAGGGTTATCCGGAGCGGCCGGTGCGCGTGATCATCGGCTTCCCGCCGGGCAGCGGCACCGACGTCATGGGGCGGGTCGTGATCTCGAAGGTCTCCGATTACTGGGGGCAGACGCTGGTCGCGGACAACCGCGGCGGCGCGGGCGGCTCCATTGCCGGGGCGACGACGGCCAAGGCGGCGCCGGACGGTTACACGCTGCTCATCAACTCGTCGGCGCATGCCGTCAACCCGTCGTTCTACGCCAAGCTGCCGTACGACACCACCAAGGACTTCGTCGACATCTCGCTGCTCGCGATCCAGGCCAACGTGCTGATCGTGCCCAACAGCTCCGCGTTCAAGTCGCTGCCGGACTTCCTGAAGGCGGCGCGCGCCAAGCCCAAAAGCCTCAACTTCGCGTTCGCGGGGGTGGGCAGCGGCACGCACCTGAACAACGTGAAGTTCGCGCTCGACTCCGGCACCCAGTACACCGACGTGGCGTACAAGGGCTCGGGCGAGGCGATCATCGACGTGATCGGCGGTCGCATGGACGCCTACTTCGCGCCGATTTCCGCCGGCATCGGCTACATCCAGAGCGGCAAGGTGCGGGCGCTGGCGATCAGCACCGGCAAGCGTTCGGCGCAGCTGCCCAATGTGCCGACGATCGCGGAGTCCGGCGTGCCGGGCTTCGACTACGCGCTGTGGTTCGGCCTGTGGGCGCCCGCCGGCGTTCCGGCGCCGGTGGTCAACAAGATCGCGCAGGACTTCACGCGGGCCCTGCAGGACAAGCCCACGGTGGACAAGCTCGCCACGCTCGGCAACGAGCTCAACGTCATGACGCCGCCGGTGTTCGCCAAGTTCGTGCGGCAGCAGATCCAGGATTTCGCCAAGGTCGTGAAGGCGGCGGGCATAACGCCCCAGTAACGGCAGAAGCGTGGCTGGTGGATAGTGGATGGTGAAGGGCGGCGGGAGAACGCCGCCCACGAGAAAAGGCCGCCGAGCAGGCGGCTTTTTTTTGACCGCGGACCGGTCCGGTGACGCGATTCCTGGGTTACGATTCACGCCTCACGATCCACCATCCACGCTTTTCGGCGTTCACTATATGAAATACCGCAAGCTCGGCCGCGACGGCCCCCGCGTTTCCGCCATCGGCCAGGGGCGCGGCGCGCAGCCCGTGAAGCTCGAGGACGCGGCGATGGTGAAGGCGTTCAACGACACCGTACATCGCGCCTACGACCTCGGCATCAATTTCTTCGACTCGTCGGACGCCTACTGGGGCGGACGGCACGAAATACTGCTCGGGCGCGCGATCAAGGGTTTCCGCGACCGGGTGCTGGTCACCAGCAAGTTCGGCAACATCGACCTGCCCGATGGGAAAAAAGCAACTGACGGCCGGCCGGAGTACCTGCAGAAGTGCTGCGAGGAAAGCCTGCAGCGCCTGGACGTGGACGTGATCGACGTCTATTACCTGCACCGCGTCGACCCGGACGTGCCGATCGAGGAGACCATCGGCGGCATGGCGCGGCTCATCGAGCAGGGCAAGGTGCGCTGGATCGGCGTCTGCGAAGCGGGGCCGGAGACGCTCAGGCGCGCGCACAAGACCCATCCCCTGGTCGCGCTGCAGACGGAATATTCGCTGTGGTTCCGCGAGGTCGAGCGCGACGTGCTGCCGGCCTGCCGCGAGCTGGGCATCGCCTACGTCGCCTACGCGCCGCTCGGGCGCGGGCTGCTCACCGGCCGCTTCCGCAGCGTGGAGGATTTTCCGCCCAACGACCGGCGGCGCAAGCACCCGCGCTTCCAGGCGCAGAACCTGGAGAAGAACATCAAGCTGGTGGAGGAACTGGAAGCGATGGCGAAGGGGCAGGGCGCGACCTCCGCGCAGCTCGCGATCGCCTGGCTGCTGGCGCAGGGCGAGGACATCATCCCCATCCCCGGCACCAACCACGTGAAGAACCTCGACCTCAACGTGGCGGCGGCGGACATCGTCCTCTCGCCGGAGAAGCTCGCCCGGATCTCCGAGATTTTCGCGCCCGGCGCCGGCGCCGGGAAACGGTACGGGGAGACCATATTGAAGCAGGTGGGAATCTGACCGCTGTGATGCGTAATTCAAGAGGAAGTGAAATGGCAAAGAAGGCAGGCAAAAAAGTCGGCAAGGAAAAACCGCGGAAGTACCCGAAGATCGACGAGCGGGCGGCGGCGAATTTCGTGTCATTGCAGGAGATCGTGGCGCAGGCGCGCAGGAATCTCCCGCAGGACTTGTGGGATCACCTCTCCGGCGGCTCGGACTCGGAGACCACGCTGTTGCGCAATCGGCAGGCGCTGGACAGCCTGGCGCTGCGCCAGCGCGTGCTGGTGGACGTGAGGAAGATCGACATCACCACGACGTTGCTGGGCCAGAAGCTGTCGAGCCCGGTGTTCCTCGCGCCGGTCGGCGGCTTCGTCGGCTTCGCGCACCCGTTGGGCGCGGTCAACGTCGCGAAAGCGGCGGTCGCGCATGGCACCACCGCCTTCATCAGTACCGCCGCCAAGCCGGGTCTGGAGGAGGCTGCGGCCGCGGTGAAAGAGCCGCTCATATTCCAGCTCTACGTGCGCGCCGACCGCAAATGGGTCGAGGACATCCTCGACCGCGCCAAGGATGCCGGCTACCGCGCGCTGTGCGTGTGCGTGGACCGCAACTATTACGGCCGCCGCGAGCGCGACATCATCTCGCGCGCCAACGTGCGCGAGGGGTTCGGCGATCCCAGCTTCCAGATGGGACTCAAGTGGGAAGACCTGGTGTGGATGAAGTCGCACATGGGGCTGCCGCTGATCGTGAAGGGGGTGGCGACGGCCGAGGACGCGAAGCTGTCGGTGGAGCACGGTGCCGACGTCGTCTACGTGTCGAACCACGGCGGGCGCCAGCTCGATCACGCGCAGTCCACCATCGAGGTGCTGCCGGAAGTGGTGAACGCGGTCGCCGGCCGCGCGGAAATCCTGTGGGACGGCGGCGTGCAGCGCGGCACCGACGTGGTGAAGGCGATCGCCCTCGGCGCACGCGCGGTCGGCGTCGGCAAGATGCTCGGCTGGGCGCTGGGTGCTGCGGGCGAGGCGGGCCTCAGGAAAATGCTCGAGCTGATGGACGTCGA
>CAZOQY010000118.1:0-3375 GCA_964581835.1 uncultured Streptomycetaceae bacterium
CGTCGGCGGCAGTGAGGTACACCGTGCCGCTGCCGGCGGGCTTGCCGTGGACGGGATCGACGGCCTTCTTCATGTCGATCCGCTTCGCGCGCTCCTTGAGGTAGCTCTTGTCGAGCATCGCCTCGGGCTTTACGCGCATCGTGTTGATGTCGGAGACGTACTCGTTGGCGTCGGCGAAGGCGAGCTTCATCGCCTCGATCTGCGCGTGCAGGCTGTCGGCCGAGTCCACCGGCAGCTTAGCCATGTCGAAGTTCTCCAGCATGCCGAGCGCCATCAGCGCCGAGATGCCCTGTCCGTTGGGTGGGATTTCCAGCAGCCGGTAGCCGCGGTAGTCCATGCCGATCGGCTCGACCCAGTCGTTCCTGTGCGCGGCGAGGTCGGCGACCGTCATCGCGCCGCCTTTTTCCTTCGCCCACGCGGCAATCTTTTCCGCGAGGTCGCCCTTGTAGAAGGCTTCACCTTTGGTCTCGGCGATGCGCGCGAGCGTCTTCGCCTGGTCGGGGAAGGTGAATTTTTCGCCTGCTTCCGGGACGCGGCCGCGCGGCATGAACGCCTGCGCGTAGCCCGGCTGGTCCTTCAGGTCGGGCGCCTGGTTTGCCCACAGGCGCGAGATCGTCGGCGAAACCATGTAGCCGTCGGCGGCGTACTTGATGGCGGGCTCGAACAGGTCGGCGAAAGGCAGCTTGCCGAACTTCTGCGAGAGGTCCACCCACGCCGAGACCGCGCCCGGCACCGTGACCGAATCCCAGCCGCGCTTCGGCATCTCGGACTTGCCCTTGAAACGGTCGGGCGTCCACGCCGCCGGCGAGCGGCCGGAGGCGTTGAGGCCGTGGATTTTCCTGCCGTCCCACAGGATGCAGAAGGCGTCGCTGCCGATGCCGTTGCTGGTGGGCTCCAGCACCGTCAGCGAAATCGCGGTGGCGAGCACCGCGTCCACCGCGTTGCCGCCTTTCATCAGCATGCGCAGGCCGGCCTGCGCGGCGAGCGGCTGCGAGGTCGCGACCACGTTGCGCGCCAGGATCGGCATGCGCTGGGAGGGGTAGGGGAACTGCCAGTCGAATAATTTCATAGAAGTGACATGATAACGCGTGACACGGTAGTGCGTGACGCGATGATGCGTGACACGGGAAAGCGGCCTCGGTTAAAAACGACGCTGTATCGCGTCACGCTTCTTTATTGCGGCTCGACGCCTGCCGCCCTGGCTACCTTCGCCCACTTCTCGATCTCGGACTGGATGGCGGCTGCGTGCTCGTCGAGAGTGCTGCCGATCGGGTCCGCGCCGCTGTCGATGAGCGCCTTGTTGTTCTTCGGGTCGCGGATCGCGGCCGCCAGCGCGCCGTTCAGCCGCTCGGCGACCGGCCGCGCGATTTTCGCGGGGCCGACGAAGCCGAAGATGCTGCGCACCACGTAGCCGGGCACGCCGGCTTCCTGCATGGTCGGGACGTCCTTCGCCGAGGGCGAGCGATTCTCGCCGGTTTGCGCGATCAGGTTGAGCCGGCCCGCGCGCACGTAGCCGAACGCGAGCGGCATGCTCGCGAACTGCAGCTGCACCTGGCCCGCGACGAGGTCGATCATCGCCGGGCCGGCGCCCTTGTACGGCACGTGCGTCAGCTTGATGCCCGCCGCCGCGTTGAGCATCTCGGTGGCGAGGTGGCCGATGGTACCGGGGCCGGAGGTGGAGTAAAAAACCTCGCCCGGCCGCTTCTTCGAAAGCGCGATCAGCTCCTTCACGTTCCGGACCGGCAGCGACGGGTGCACCACGAGGCCGGAGGGGACGTCCACGATGATGCCGAGCCCGGTGAAGTCGCGGCGGGTGTCGTAGGGGATGCTCTTGAACACCGAGGGATTGATGACGAAGCTCGCGGCGACCAGCCCGGTGGTGTAGCCGTCGGGCGCGCTGCGGGCGATGACTTCGCCGCCGACGATGCCGCCGGCGCCCGGGCGGTAATCCATGACCACCGGCTGCCCCAGTGATTCGCTCATCTTCTGCTGCAGCAGGCGGAAGAAGATGTCGCTGTTGCCCCCCGGCGCGGCGGGATTGATCACCCGCACCGGCTTTGCCGGGAACGGCTGCGCGCCGGCCGATCCTGGCGCCATCTGCGACGTGAATGCGGCCGCAATCAGCAGCGCCGGGAATGATGAACGATGAATGATGAATGATGACCCGGAAATCGCAAGGCGGCGGCGTGTCGCCGTTTCATACTGCATTCTGCACTCTGCATTCATCATTGATTTTCCTATTCCGGCTGAATGCCGGCTTCCCTGACGACCTTGATCCATTTCGCGATCTCGGCCTTGTTGAAGGCGTCGTGCTGCGCCGGCGTATTGGCGACGACTTCGGCGCCCTGGTCGGCCAGGCTTTTCTTGACGCCGGGGTCGTTGAGCGCCTTGACGAGGGCGCCATGAACCCGGTCCACGATCCGCCGTTGCGTGTTGGCCGGCGCGAACAGCGCGAACCCGCTCGACACGACGAAACCTTTCAATCCCTGCTCCTGCATCGTCGGGACGTCCGGCGCCGCGCCGGACCGCGTTTCTCCGGTCTGCGCGATCATGCGGAGTTTCCCGGACTTCATGTGCGGGACGCCTGCCGGCATGCTCATGAGCTGCATCTGCACGTGCCCGGCAATCAGGTCGATCACCGAGGGGCCCGAGCCCTTGTAGTGAACGGCCGTCAGCTTGATCTTGGCGGCGGAGTTGAGCAGTTCCGCGGCGAGGTGGCCGACGGTGCCGCGCCCGGCGGTCGAATAGAAGATATCGCCCGGGCGGTTGCGCGCGATCGCGATGAACTCCTTCACGTTTTTCGTCGGTAGCGCGGGATGCACCATGAACGCCGTCGGCACGTCCGCGATCACGCTGATCGGCGTGAAATCCCTGATGGAGTCGTACGGCAGCTTCTTCACCATCGCGGGATTGATGGTGTGGGCCGCCGACACCATCAGCAGGGTGTAGCCGTCGGGCGGCGATTTCGCCGCCAGCTCGGTGCCGATGGTGCTGCCGGCGCCGCCGCGATTGTCGATGATGACCTGCTGGCCGAGCGCTTCGCCGAATTTCGGCGCGAATACGCGCCCGATGATGTCGGTGTTGCCGCCAGGCGCGAACGGCACGATCATGCGCACGGTCTTGACCGGGTAGGACTGCGCGCCGGCGGTTGCGGCGATAAGGCCGGCGACGACGGCCGTGAGCGCCGTCGCGGCGGGGCGTAGCGATGTAATCATTTGAATTTCCTCCTGGATTTTGAATTTTTCGAGTGCGCTGATGCCAGTGCGAATCATACTACAGACGTGCTCAGTCGAAGGCGGGGGCCGACTCACGACTCACGATTCACGGCTGTTTGGCGAGGCCAAGCTCGCTCAGTATCGTTCTGAACTGCGCGTA
>CAZOQY010000118.1:3475-6366 GCA_964581835.1 uncultured Streptomycetaceae bacterium
AGCATCGCGATCGGCGTGAAGTCCTTGTGGCTCAGCGCGCTGCGGCCGGTGATGTGGTTGGTCAGTAGCGAGGTGGCGGTGATTTCCCAGACGTGCGCGTCGCCCTGGCGCTGGTTCAACTGGGCCTGCGCGACCGTGCCGCCGCCGCCCGGCTTGTTGACCACCGTCGCGGTGACGTCGAGCAGCTTCTGGTCCTGCAGTATTTTCTGGATGACGCGCGCCGTGCGGTCGATGCCGCCGCCGGGGCCGACGCCGACGACGATCTCGACGTTGCGGGCGGGTTTCCACGCTGCGGACTGCGGAAACGCAGAGGGCGCCAGCAGGGCCAGCACCGGGAGCAGCAAAACGGATCGGATCGACATGGGAGGGCCTCTTGGGGCTAGAATCTACCGGAATTCCACCCCGTCTTACAGAGGATTCCGCCATGGCTTCCAGCCGCTTGAGCATCATGGGCACCAAGCACGTCGTTTCCGCCGGTCACTATCTCGCCGCGCACGCCGGCTTCGAGGTGCTGGAGGCGGGGGGCAACGCCATCGATGCCGGCGTGGCGGCGGGCATCGCGATCGGCGTGCTGCAGACCGACAAGGTCAACTTCGCCGGCGTGGCGCCGCAGATCATCTACACGGCGAAGAACAGGAAGGTGCACTGCATCGACGGCCTCGGCGTGTGGCCGAAAGCGATTACTCCCGATTATTTCCAGAAGAAGCACGGCGGCAAGATTCCGAAAGGCGTGGATCGCTGCGTGGTGCCGGCCGCGCCGGACGCGTGGCTCACCGCGCTCGAGAATTTCGGCACCATGAGCTTCGGCGACGTCGCATCTTACGCCATCCGCTTCGCGCGCGACGGCTTCCCGATGCACCCGATGATGCACGAGTTCATCGTCAAGAACGAGGAAAACTACAAGCGCTGGCCGGCGAGCAGGAAAGTGTTTCTGCCGAAGGGCCGGCCACCCGCGGTGGGCGAGGTGTTCAGGCAGCCGGACCTCGGCAAGACCATGCAGTACATGGCTGACGAGGAGAAGAAGGCAGGGCGCAAGGGCCGCAAGGCCGGCCTGAAAGCCGCGCGCGACGCCTTCTACCGGGGCGACATCGCGCGCACGGTGACGAAATACATCGAGAAAGAGGGTGGCCCGATGCGCTTCGAGGACTTCGCGGATTTCCGCGTGAAGTTCGAGCCGACCGTGCGCACGAAATTCCAGGACATCGATCTCCACGCCTGCGGGCCGTGGTCGCAGGGCCCGGTGCTGCCGATGGCGTTGAACATACTCAAGGGTTTCGACCTGAAGGCGATGGGGCACAACTCGACCGAGTACATCCACGTCGTGACCGAGGCGTTGAAGCTTTCCTACGCCGACCGTCATCACCACTTCGGCGATCCGCGCTTCATCAAGGTGCCGATCAAGGGACTGCTGTCGGACCGCTACGCGCAGCACCGCCGCTCGATGATCAGCCTGGAGAAAGCCTGGGGCGAGATGCCGCCGGCGGGCGATCCCGACACGCTGGCGGACATCGTGCAGCGCTGCGTGCCGGCGCCCGAGTCCGACGAGGCGCCGGGGCCGGGCGATACGTCCTACCTGTGCGTGGTGGACAGCGAGGGCAACGCGTTCTCGTGTACGCCCAGCGACGGTTCCGACAAGACGCCGATCATCCCCGGCGTGGGCATCCTGTGCTCGGGGCGCGGCACCCAGTCCTGGTCCGACCCCTCGCATCCGTGCTCGGTCGCGCCGGGCAAGCGGCCGCGCCTGACGCCGAATCCGGCACTGGCGTTCAAGGGCGGTCATGTCTACATGCCGTTCGGCACGCCGGGCGGCGACGTGCAGTGCCAGGCGATGCTGCAGGTCTTCCTCAACATCAACGTGTTCGGCATGTCGGCGCAGGCGGCGGTGGAAGCGCCGCGCTTCGCCGGCTACAGCTTCCCCGGCTCGTTCGAACCGCACCCGTACTACCCGGGCCGGCTGCACATGGAGAAAAGTCTTTCCGAGGAATTCGGCGAGGAGCTGCGCGACATGGGCCACAAGGTCTACGAGTGGGACGACCGCACCTGGCTCGCCGGCGCGGTGTGCACCATCGTCAACGACCGCAAGAACGGCGTGCTGCACGGCGCGGCCGACCCGCGGCGGCCGGCGTACGTGCTCGGTTGGTAAAAAGCCGGGACGCAGAGAAAAACAATAAATTGAACCGCCAAGCCGCCAAGAGAATCACGAACAACGACTCAAGTTTTCCCGAAATTGATGTTGGGCGTGGTTAATTGTTTTTGATTTCATATCCGCCTTTGTTTCTCTTGGCGTCTTGGCGGTTAATATTGTTTTTGGGATTGGGTTTAGCCTCGTCTGTTCAGGCCGCGAGCGTCGCGGTTGACGTCGGCCACTACCTGAAGAACCCGGGCGCGATCAGCGCACGGGGCGTTCCCGAGTTCGAGTACAACCTCCAGCTTGCCCGTGAGATTTCCGAATCGTTGAGGCACGCGGGGCACAAAGTAATATTGATCGGAGACGATGGAATGGCCGAAGATCTCGGCAAGCGTGCTCCGCGTGCCTCGGGCATGGACCTGTTCATCTCGATCCACCACGACTCGGTGCAGCCGCATTATCTGTCGCAATGGCAGCACGAGGGCGAGGCGCGTCATTACAGCGACCGGCACGCCGGCTATTCCGTATTCGTATCGCGCCTGAACCCGCGCGTCGAGACCAGCCTGAAATGCGCCTCGGCGATCGGGGAACGGATGCGGCAGGCGGGTTTCGCGGCCTCGCTCTATCACGCCGAGCCGATCCCGGGCGAGAACCGGCCGTTTGCCGACGAGGCGAACGGCGTGCATTATTTCGATAACCTGGTGGTGCTGAGAACGGCGACGGTGCCCGCGCTGCTGTTCGAGGCGGGCGTGATCGTCAACCG
>CAZOQY010000118.1:6466-9137 GCA_964581835.1 uncultured Streptomycetaceae bacterium
CCGCCGGGCGGCGCGGCGGACATCCTCGGGCGCATCGCGGCCCAGCGGCTGACCGAGGGGCTCGGCCAGCAGGTGGTGGTGGACAACCGCGGCGGCGCGGGCGGCCTGATCGCGACCGAGGTGGCGGCGCGCGGCAATCCCGACGGCTACACTCTGCTCTTCACCTCGATCCCGCACGTGATCAATCCGCACCTGTACAGGAAAGTGGCGTACGACGCGATCAGGGACTTCCAGCCGGTGGTGCAGTTCGTGGCGGTGCCGCTGATGATGACCTCGAACACGTCTTTCCCGGTGAAGTCGGTGAAGGACCTCATCGCCATCGCGAAGTCGAAGCCGGGGCAGCTCAACTTCGCCTCGGCCGGCGGCGGCAGCTCGAGCCACCTGTCGATGGAATTGCTGAAGTCCATGGCCGGCATCGCCGTCAACCACGTGCCCTACAAAGGCACGGGGCCGCTGATCACCGACCTCATCGCCGGGCAGGTGAGCGTCACCATTGCCAGCGCGGTGCCGCTGTCGCCGCAGGTGAAAGCCGGGAAGCTGCGCGGGCTGGCGGTGACGGGGCCGCAGCGCTCGCCGTCGTTCCCCGACCTGCCCGCGATCGCGGAAACGGTGCCCGGCTACGAGGTGGTGAACTGGTTCGGCATACTCGCGCCGGCGGGCACGCCGCCGGCGATCGTCGCCCGGCTCAACAAGGAGTTCAATGCCGGGCTGGCTTCGCCCGAGTTGAAGGGCCGGCTCGCCTCGCAGGGCGCCGACGTCGCCGGCGGCACGGCCGAGGCGTTCGCGAAAGTGATCCGCGCGGATTTTGCCAAATGGGCAAAAGTCGTCCGGGAGTCGGGCGCGAAGGTCGATTAGGGATGAGGGAGGGGAAATGATGAGGAAAAACGCGGGACTGGTAGAGGGCGGTCGACGCATTCTGATGGGGTTGTTGTTTTCCTCATCCCTCACTTGGGCCGCCCATCCGCTGCTCACCGACGACGCCGGCACGCAGGGCACGGGCGGCTGGCAACTCGAGTTGCAGGCGCAGCGCAACCGCCACGATTCCACGGGCGACGCCGGCGCCGGGCCGGTGCGGCAGCAGAGCCGCGCGACCCTGCTGTCGCCCGTGCTGACTTACGGCATTCTCGACAATCTCGATGTCGCGCTGGGGCTGAATCACCTGCGCCACCGTACCACGCAGGACGGCATCGTCACCGCCGAGGCGAGCGGGAAATCGGATTCGTCGCTGGAGCTGAAGTGGCGGTTCTACGACAAGGACGATCTCAGCCTGGCGCTGAAGCCCGGCGTGACGCTGACGACCGGCGACGAGAACCGGGGGCTGGGGACGGGCCGGACTTCGTGGGGCGTGAGCCTCATCGCCGATTACGAGGCGGAGCCGTGGGTCTGGCTCGCGAACGTCGCTTACACGCGCGCGCGCTTCAGCCTGCCGGCGGACCAGGCCGCCTATCGCGGCGATCTCTGGCGCGTGTCGGCGGGCGCGGAGTACATCCTGCGCGAGGAGGTCAGGCTGGTGGGGGAGCTGGGGGTCCGCACCAACGAGGCAAGGAACGATCCGTTTCTCCCCGGCCGCAACGGGCAGTTCGCGATGCTGGGCGTTATTTATTCGCCGACGAAGAAGATCGACTTCGACTTCGGCGTTCGCAAGGGGTTGAACCGGGCGGAGACCGATACCGTGATACTCGCCGGGGCCACCTTTCGCTGGTAGCGGCGATGCCGCGCATGGCCTGGGAAATCCTGTACTCGGTCGCGATCGCCTACGCGGCGGTGGTGGCGCTGGTGTTCCTGTTCCAGTCGCGGCTCGTCTATTACCCGGAGATCGGGCGCGAGGTCGCCGTCACGCCGAAGGCCTACGGGCTGGGATTCGAGACGGCCAGCATACGGACCGGCGATGGCGAGACGCTGCAGGCGTGGTGGGTGCCCGCCGGGGACGTGCGCGGCACGGTGCTGTTCTTTCACGGCAACGCCGGCAACATCTCGCACCGCCTGGACTACCTCCAGATGTTCCACCGCCTGCGCTACTCGACCCTCATCGTCGACTACCGCGGCTACGGCGGCAGCACCGGCAGCCCCTCGGAGGAGGGAACCTACCGGGACGCCGAGGCGGCGTGGGATTACCTGCGCAACGCGCGCGGCGTGAAGGCGCAGGACCTCGTGGTGGCGGGCGAGTCCCTGGGCGGCGCGGTGGCGACGTGGCTGGCGGCGTCCCTCACCCCCATCCCCTCTCCCGGGGGGAGAGGGGAGACAAACGGTTCCCTTCCCCCTCCGGGAGAAGGGTCAGGGATGAGGGAGGGGCCGCGGGCGGTGCTGCTGTTCTCGACTTTCACCTCGGCAACCGATCTCGGCGCGGAAATCTACTGGTTCCTGCCGGTGCGTCTGATCAGCCGGCTCGGTTACGACAACCTCGCGAACCTGAAGCGCATCGGCTCGCCCGTGTTCGTCGCCCACAGCCGCGACGACGAGATCGTGCCGTTCGCGCACGGCCGCAAACTCTTCGAGGCGGCCGGCAGTCCAAAAGGCTTCCTGGAGATGCGCGGCGGCCACAACGAAGGCTTCGTCTTCGCGCGCAAGGAATGGGTGGCGGAGCTGGGCGCGTTCCTGGACCGCCACGCCTCGAAATAGACAGGAAAGAATAGTTTCAAGACCCGTCAAAAGCATAAATAGACAGGATTAA
>CAZOQY010000119.1:0-9130 GCA_964581835.1 uncultured Streptomycetaceae bacterium
AAGGTGTTCTTCGCCTCCGCCGCGCCGCCGGTGCGCTACCCCAACGTCTACGGCATCGACATGCCGACGCGGGAAGAGCTGATCGCCTGCGGCCGCACCGAGGCCGAGATCGCGCGCGAGATCGGCTGCGACGAACTGATCTACCAGGACCTCGACGCGCTGCGCGAGGACGTGCGCAGCGTCAACCCCAAGGTCGCCAATTTCGAGGACTCCTGCTTCAGCGGCGTCTACGTGACCGGCGACGTCACCCGCGAGTACCTGGACGGCGTCGAGGCGCAGCGGCGCGACGGCAACAAGATGGCGGACATGGCCGAGGCGGAGAGCGCCCAGCTCGACCTCGGGCTGGAAACCGTCGAGTAGCCTGGAGCGGCTTGACAGGGCATTGCCACGGGGGTAACTTCCCTTTCGCGCCGATTTGAGGATCAGCTTGCGGGCGCGTTAAAAATTCAGCTAAAGCGGCGGTGAAAAAACCCGTTCGCGGAAGCCGAACGGGTTTTTTTATTGCTGCAGCGGACAGAGGTGACGAGACATGGCTGACGACTATCAACCGGATACCCTGGCGGTCAGGGCGGGCACCGAGCGCACGCCGTTCGGCGAGCATTCCGACGCCCTCTACCTGACTTCGAGCTTCGTCTTCCAGTCGGCGGCCCAGGCGGCGGAGCGCTTCGCCAACCGGGAGCCCGGCAACATCTACTCGCGCTTCACCAATCCCACGGTGACGGCGTTCGAGCGGCGGCTCGCGGCGCTGGAAGGCGCCGAATGCTGCGTGGCCACGGCGTCCGGCATGTCGGCGATCCTGTCGTGCGCGATGGGGCTGCTGAAGGCCGGCGACCACGTCGTCTGCTCGGCCGGCGTGTTCGGCGCGACCGTGCAGCTCTTCGGCACCATCCTGAAGCGCTTCGGCATCGAGACCACGTTCGTGGCCGGGTCCGACCCGGCGGCGTGGCAGAAGGCGGTGCAGGTCAACACGCGGCTCCTGTTCGTGGAGACGCCGTCGAACCCGACGATGGAGATTTTCGACATCGCGGCGCTCGCGGCGATCGCGAAAAAGGCGCGCGCGCTGCTCGCGGTGGACAACTGCTTTTGCACGCCGATCCAGCAGCGCCCGCTCGATTTTGGCGCCGACATCGTGATTCATTCCGCGACCAAGTACCTCGACGGGCAGGGCCGGGTGCTGGGTGGCGCGGTGCTGGGGCGGCGCGACGTGATTCACGAGGGCGTATACGGTTTCCTGCGCACCGCCGGTCCGACCCTCTCCGCGTTCAACGCCTGGGTAATCCTGAAAGGGATGGAGACCCTGCGCGTGCGCGTCGAGGCGCAGTCGGCGGCCGCGGCGGAGCTGGCGCGCTGGCTCGAGAAACAGCCCGGCATCGAGCGCGTCCTGTACCCGGGACTCACCACGCATCCCCAGCACGCCCTCGCCAGGAAACAGCAGAAAGGCTACGGCGCGGTCGTGTCTTTCGACGTGAAGGGCGGCAAGGATGCCGCCTGGCGCGTGGTGGACAATACCCGCCTGCTGTCGATCACCGCCAACCTCGGCGACACCCGCACCACCATCACCCATCCGGCTTCCACCACGCACGGGCGCATATCGCAGGAGGCGCGCAACGCGGCGGGGATCGGCGACGGGCTGCTGCGCGTCGCCGTCGGGCTGGAGTCGATCGAGGACATCAAGGCCGACCTCGCGCGGGGCCTGGGCAGGTAGCCCCGACTCGCCGGGACCGCCTCAGTGTCGGCGGTCGCTGTCGCGACCGCCGGCGCGCGGGCTGCGGTCGGCCGGCCGCGACGGGTGGTTCATTCCTGCAGCAGGAGTCGCGGCGGAGGGTCGCTGCGCCGGCGCTGCGTTGGCGCGCGGCGCGGGGGATTCCCCGCGCGCCGCGAAGCGCGGCTGTGGGGAATGATTGCCGTCGTGCGCATGCGCGCGGCGGCCGGGCTCGACGCTACGCCTGGTCTCTGCCTGGCGGGATGCCGGGACCACGGCCGGGCGTGATTCTTCCCGCACGGCCGGCGCCGGGCTGACGGCACGGGCAGGCGGAGCGACGGTTGCGCGCCGGGGCTCGATATCCCGCTGCTGCCTGCCGCCGCGCTCGTCCGCCGCTTGTGAAGCCGGGCGGGCGGGGCGCGTGTCGGGATCGGCCGCATGATTCCGCGCGTGAGGCCGGGCGTCGCGTGTTTCCGGCCGCGAAGCGCGGGCTCCGTCGGCAGGTGCCGGCAGCCGGCCGCTTTCGCGATTGATCGCATGATCGACGCGGGTGCCGGACTGCCCCGGCCGCAGGCGGCTTTCCGTGGGGCCGCGCTGTCCGTCGTCGCGATCGCCCGTTCGACGTTCCCCAGGTGTTATGCCCCTGCGCTCGTCCAGGTTGCGCTGCCGGACTTCGGCCGTGCGCGAGCGATCGGCGTGGAAGCCGGGCCGTTCCCGTTCGCCCCGGTCCGCGTCCCGGCGCGCGTCGGCGTGCCTGGACTGTTCTAAGCGCTGCTCGAAACGGCGGTGCGCATCGGCGTTGCGGAAGGGCACGCCGCGGCGATGCGCCGGATCGTGTCTCCAGTGCGAGTGCACCGGGCGCCCGTGGTGATGGTGCACGTGCGTCACGTTGACGTGGCGGTGATGCCAGTCGAAGTGGCCGAAGAAAAGGCCGGCCGAGATCACGATTCCGCTGCCCCAGTAGAACCCGGGACCGTAGGCCGGAACGGCGTAATACGCCGGCGGCGGCGCCCAGTACACCGGCGGGTAGGCCGACCACCACCAGGGCCCGTAGACGACGGTGGGGTTGTAGTAGGGAACATAAACGATCTGGGGCACGGGCGACTCGATGACGATGGCTTCGTCCTGCCGCACGACCCGCATCTGGTCGCTCGACCGGAGATTGCCTGCCGCCTCCGCGCGGCGGCGAAGCCCCTGCACCGTGCTCATCACGTCTTCCTGCTGCGCGAGGAAGGCTTCGCCCAGCCGCTCGGTCCATTCGAGCTGCTCGTCCATCCGCGCGAGGATCTGGGGAAAAGCCGTCAGCGACTTGACGCTGGGATCCCAGTCCATGCGCTCGACCGCGTCCACGGCGCTCTGCCCTTTCAGGCCCGGGTTGGCCCTGGACCAGCGGGCCGCCTGCACGATCTCCAGCGGGTAGGTCGATGCCATCAGCATCTGCGACAGCAGGGAATCCGGATACAGCGCCACCGGCGCGAGCATCTGGTCGAGTTCCGCTTGCCGGAACGGCACGCGGTCCTGGGCGAGCGCGGCTGATGCCACGAACAGCAGGGCGGCTGCCCTGACGATCCACGACTTCAAGAGCGTTCTCATGAGGGTCTCCTGGTTGCTGCTGGTTGCCTATTCGACTCTTTTTCATTCCGGCCCGCACGTTACAAAGTGTAAGAGTCCGTAACGGGACGCCGGGAGGGGCGATCAGGCGGCTGCCTGCCGCGTAGGGCGGCGGCCGGGACAACGGCGGCTGCGGGGAATCGGCCTGCGAGCGGCGGAGGAAACGCGGCTGTCGCCGGCTGGCTACAGCGTGATGGGCCGGCATCCCCCGCTGTCGCAGAGGAGATAGCCGGCCCGGCCGTACCAGTCGGTCAGCACCCAGCGCTCGCATGGCCTGCCGTCCACCGTATGCAGGTGACGCGCGGGACGATGGGTGTGGCCGTGGATCAGGCGGGGATAGTCCGACTCGCGCAGGGCTTTTTCCACCGCGGCGGGGGTGACGTCCATGATTTCGGCGTCCTTGCCCTGCTTGCTCTGCTCGCTTTGCGCGCGCCAGTCGAGCATCTGCTTGCGGCGCGCCGCCAGCGGCAGCCCCAGGAATTTTCTCTGGTTGTCGGGGTCGTGCGCGAAGGCGCGGAATTTCTGGTAGTCCGTGTCGTCGGTGCACAGCGTGTCGCCGTGCATCAGCAGGGTCTTCGTGCCGTGGAGATCGAGCAGCACGGGGTCGGCGAGCAGCTTCGCGCCGCAGCGCGCCGTGAACCCCGCCCCGGCCAGCACGTCGCGGTTGCCCTGCATGAAGTAGAGCGGGACACCCGTGGCGCTCAACGCGGCCAGGGCGTCTGCGACGGAAGCGTTGAACGGGTCGTCGAGATTGTCGTCCCCGATCCAGTACTCGAACAGGTCGCCGAGTATGTAGAGCGCGCCGGACTGCGTCGCGGCGCCCGACAGCAGGTCGAGGAACTGCTCGGTGGCGCGCGGCCGGTCGGGAGTGAGGTGCAGGTCGGAGACAAAGATGCTGTGCATTTTCCGGGAGGCGGGAGGTGTGAGGAGGGAGGAGCGCGTGCTCAGGAAGTCTTGCGCCTCTCGCCTCCCGCCTCTTTCCTCCCCGCGCTAGACGATTTCGGCGCGCTCGATGATGACGTCCTGGACCGGCACGTCCTGGTGCATGCCCTTGCTGCCGGTCCTGACGCCCCTGATCTTGTCCACCACTTCCGTGCCGCCGGTGACCTTGCCGAACACGCAGTAGCCCCAGCCCTGCGGGGTGGGGGCAGTGTGGTCGAGGAAGGCGTTGTCGGCGACGTTGATGAAGAATTGCGCACTGGCCGAATGCGGGTCCGAGGTGCGCGCCATCGCGACGGTGTAGGCGGCGTTCTTGACCTTGTTGTCGGCCTCGTTCTTGACCGGCGGCCGGGTGGATTTCTGATTCATGCCCGGCTCGCCGCCGCCGCCCTGGATCATGAAACCGTCGATGACGCGGTGAAAGACGGTGTTGGTGTAATGACCGTCCTTCACGTACTGCAGGAAATTGGCCGACGTGAGCGGCGCGCGCTGTTCGTCGAGCTCGATGGAGATGACGCCGTGGTTGGTGTGCAGCTTGATCATGCGGGCTCCCTATTTTTTGGCGGCCGGCGCGGCGGCCCCGATCAGGCGCGCCTGCTCGATGATGACCGGCTGGACCGGCACGTTCTGGTGCGGGGCGGGCCCCGGCCCGGTCTGCACCTTGACGATGCGATTCACCACGTCCATGCCCTTCGACACCCTGCCGAACACGGTGTAGCCGTAGCCTTCCGCGGTGGGAAAGCGGAAGTCGAGCGACACGTTGTTCGCGACGTTGATGAAGAACTGCGCCGTGGCCGAATGCGGGTCGGCGGTGCGCGCCATCGAGATCGTCCCGACCTCGTTCTTCAGGCCGTTGGCCGCCTCGTTCTGGACCGGCTTGCGCGTTTTCTTCTGTCTGAACTCGGTGTCGAAGCCCCCGCCCTGGATCATGAACCCCGGGATGACGCGGTGGAACAGGGTGCCGTCGTACTGGCCGTCCTTCACGTACTGCAGGAAGTTGGCCACCGTGAGCGGGGCCTTGTCGGCATCGAGTTCGATGACGATCGTGCCCAGGCTGGTCTTCATCTCGACCTGGGGGTTTGCCGCTCCGGCAGCGGCGGCAAAGACGATGGAGAGAATGGCAACTAATGTTCTGATCGGAGTCATTGGAGACGCGGCAAACCCATGTTGGTTAATCGATTGGGCGCGGCCTGGCGACGGCGTAGTGCCGGCGTCAGGCCGCGCCCTCGTGCAGGATGCGCCACGCGCCGCCTTCGCGTATCCAGTACTGGCGCTTGCGCATCTGGTTCGAGAGGTTGCTGCTCGAGTAATCCTGGTCGAAGGTGACGACCGCGAGGTCGTCGCGGCCGGGATAGGTGAACACGCTGACCTTGTCGAGCTTCAGCTTGATCCAGGTCTTGCCGGCGTTGACCTTGTGCTTCTGCTCCGACCACTGCGCGAAGTCCATCTTGCCAGCGGAGAAGTTCGGGGCGTAGTGCGCGAGGTACTTGCCGGTGTCGAGGCTTTCCCAGTCGCGTCGCCAGTTCTCGATGCTCCGGGCGAGGTCCTTGCGCAGGTTTTTCGCCGCGTCGGCGCTCGCCCACTCGACCCCGTTCGCAATGATCACGGGGGTGACGCCGACCCTGGCGTAGCGAACGACGGCCTCGAAGTCCTCGTTGGTGAGGGCCACGCAGCCGTCGCTCGCGCGCGGCGGGCGGCTGTAGGTGTCGAACGGCACGCCGTGCAGCCAGATGCCGTAGCCGGCGCGGCCCTGGCGGCGGTCCCACTCGTTCGGGTAGCTGATCGGCAAGGCGCCGCTGCCGTAGAGTTCGCTCGCCTTGCCGTAGGTTTCGGAAAGCTTTTCCCGCGGGATGTGCCGGGTCACGTGGTAGACGCCAAGCGGCGTTTTCTTGTCGCCTTCCTTGAACTTGTCGATGCCGTTCTTGCCGATGCTGACGTAGTAATCGGCAACGTAGCGCGCCTCGCCGCCGTTATTCTCGAAAACGTAGAGCGTCGATTTGGCCGTGTCCACCACGATGGCGTGGCGCTGCTCCGGCTCCATCTGCACGAGGTAGCGCGGCACGAGGTCGACCGGGCGCAACTGCTGGGTGCGCGCCAGCCGCGCGCGCGCTTCCTCGCGCAGATCCTCCAGGCGGTCCCGCGGCGCGCCGGGCACGTCGCCCACGGTCGTCAGCGGCCGGGCGCGGGCGAGCAGCAGATCGCCCTTGATGAGGTGCGCCAGCCTGAAGTTCGGGTAGGTGGTGATGACCTTGTCGATCTCGGTGATGGCGACGTCGAGCCGTTTGTTGCTGACCTCGTGCAGCGTCCTGAACAGCAGTGCCTCGGGGCCGGCGGCGTGCTTGCCATTGAGAGCGGGCGCGGGCGGCGAGGGGCTCGTCACCGCCTGCCCGGTGCGGCTGCTGGCGACGAGCAGCGCGCCGCCGCAAACGGCCGAGACCAGCAGCGTCGCCGCCCCGTAGAGCAGCGGACGCGAGCCGATCAGCCTCTGGAGCCTCAACCGCCGACCCTTTCCTGCTGGATGAGCCACTTGTCACCCGCCTTCACCATCACCAGGGTCTTGGTGCTGGCGATTTTCAGCGCGCCCGATTCGTAATTCTGGCGGAAGGTCACCGTGACGCGGCCGTTGTCGTTGAACACCACTTTCGGGGACGCCACGTCCACGCGAATCTTGCGCGGCTTCGCGACGAGCGCCTTGCGCTTGGCTTCCCAGTCGGCGCGCGTCTCGCCCTTGGGCGTCTTGAAATCCGGCGCGTAGTGCCCGAGATAGCCGGCGACATCGTTGTCCGACCAGGCTTGCGCCCACCGGTTGAGGGCCTGGACCACTTCGTCCGGATTGCGCGCGGGCTTGGCCGGTTGCTTTGCCGGGGCGGGTTTCGCGACCGGCTCGGCCGGTTTCGCGGGCGTCTTCGCCGCCGGCTCGGCCTGCCTGGCCGTTGGCGTCGATGCGGGCGTCGATGCGGGCGTCGGCGCGGGCGTGGCCACGGCGACCTTGGCGGCGTCGGGCCGCATGGCGGCGACCTTCGGCGGGCGCTGGCCGCCGGTGAACAGATCCTTGATCAGGTTCAGCTTGGTCTGGGCGGTGGTGTTGCCCTTGTCGAGCTGCAGCGCCTTGTCGTAGGCCTGGCTCGCCATCTTCGCGTAGATGTCGCCGAGGTTCTCGTGCGCGGTCGCATAGCTCGGGTGGGTGCGGATCGCCATCTCGAGCGCGGCGCGCGCCTTGTCGTACTGGCCCTGTGAAGCGTAAAGCACCGCCAGGTTGTTGTACGGCTCCGGCAGTTCGGGAAATTCCTGGGTGAGATCGGTGAAGAGCTTGATCGCATCGTTCGGCTTGTTCTGCTCGGCGAGGATCAGGCCCTTGAGGAAGCGGCCGCGCGCGTCTTTCGGGCGGGTCTTGAGGTAGGCGTCGACGCGCTCGAGTGCGCGGTCGAGCTGCCCCTGTTTGAGCAACTGGGTGGTTTCCTGCAGATCGTCGCTTTGCGCGATCGCCGGCACCGCGGTGAAAAAGGCGATCAGCGATGCGGCGATCAGGGCGGCGAAGCGGGCGGAGGGAAGGGGCATTGTGCTATACTTTTCCAGGAATTTCAGTAGCTTAATTTTCAGTGGCTTAGTCACTAAATCCTAGAAATTTTACCAAGAACACCGGGTAATTAAAACAGCGCGTTCCAGCCTCGCCGCCGGCACGCTCCCGCCCCCTGACCGGTGTCTCCCCGGGCGGCAGTCCTCGCCCGCGGCGCCCTGGCGGGCGCTTCCCGCAGCCATGCTGAAAATCTACAACACGCTTGCCCGCGACAAGCAGGAATTTGTCCCCCTCGAGCCGGGGAAAGTCCGCCTCTACGTCTGCGGCATGACGGTCTACGACTACTGCCACCTCGGCCACGCCCGGGTCATGGTGGCGTTCGACGTGGTGCGGCGCTGGCTGCGGGCGTCGGGCTACGCGGTGACCTACGTGCGCAACATCACCGACATCGACGACAAGATCATCAAGCGCGCGCAGGAAAACGGGGAGCCGGTCGACGCGCTCACGGCGCGCTTCATCCAGGCGATGAACGAGGACGCCGATGCGCTCGGCGTCGAGCGGCCGGACGCGGAGCCGCGCGCTACTGGCCACGTGCCCGGCATGCTGGCAATGATCAAGGTTCTCGAGGGGCGGGGGCTCGCCTACCGGGCTGCGAACGGCGACGTGAATTACTCGGTGCGCAAGTTCCCGGCCTACGGCAAGCTCTCCGGCAAGACGCTCGACGACCTGCGCGCGGGCGAGCGCGTGGAAGTGGACGTGACCAAGCAGGACCCGCTCGACTTCGTGCTGTGGAAACCGGCGAAGGCGGGCGAGCCGTCGTGGGATTCGCCGTGGGGGCCGGGACGCCCGGGCTGGCACATCGAGTGCTCGGTGATGTCGTCCGCGCTGCTGGGCAAGCACTTCGACATCCACGGCGGCGGGCAGGACCTCCAGTTTCCCCATCACGAGAACGAGATCGCGCAGTCGGAAGGCGCGCACCAGTCGAAGTTCGTGAACTACTGGATGCACAACGGTTTCGTGCGCGTGGACAACGAGAAGATGTCCAAGTCGCTCGGTAACTTCTTTACCGTGCGCGAGATTCTCAAGCAGTACGACCCCGAGGTCGTGCGCTTTTTCATCGTCCGCGCGCATTACCGCAGCCCGCTCAATTATTCCGATCAGCACCTCGACGACGCGAAGCAGGGCCTGACTCGGCTCTATACCGCGCTGAAGGGGGCGGAGGCGAAGGCGGGCGCGGTGGACTGGGCCAACCCGTACGCCGCCCGCTTCCGCGAAGCGATGAACGACGACTTCAACACGCCGGAAGCAGTCGCGGTCCTGTTCGACCTCGCCAACGAGGTCAACCGCAATCATGCGGCGGA
>CAZOQY010000120.1:0-9118 GCA_964581835.1 uncultured Streptomycetaceae bacterium
GCTCCAGCCAGGAGCTGTAGTTGCCCTTCCACGGAATGCCGTGGCCGCGGTCGAGTTCGAGAATCCATTGCGCGGCGTTGTCGAGGAAATAGCGGTCGTGGGTCACCGCCACCACGGTGCCGGGAAATTTCTGCAGGAACTGCTCGAGCCAGTCCACGCTCTCGGCGTCGAGGTGGTTGGTCGGCTCGTCGAGCAGCAGCATGTCGGGCTTCGACAGCAGCAGCCGGCACAGTGCGACGCGACGCATCTCGCCGCCGGAGAGCGGCCCGATCTTCGCGTCCCACGGCGGCAGGCGCAGCGCGTCGGCCGCGATCTCGAGCTGGTGGTCGGTCTCGCCGCCGCCGCTCGTCGCGATGATCGCCTCGTACTTGCTCTGCTCGGCCGCGAGCTTGTCGAAATCCGCGCCCTCTTCCGAATACGCCGCGTAGATTTCCCCGAGCTTCTTTTTCGCCTCGAACACATCGCCCATGCCCTCTTCCACCGACTCGCGCACGGTCTTGCCGGGATCGAGCTGCGGCTCCTGCGGCAGGAAGCCGACGCGCATGTTCGGCATCGGCACCGCCTCGCCCTCGAAGCTCGTGTCCACGCCCGCCATGATCTTCAGCAGGCTCGACTTGCCGGCGCCGTTCAGTCCCAGCACGCCGATCTTGGCGCCGGGGAAGAAGGAGAGGGAAATATCCTTGAGGATGACGCGCTTGGGCGGCACGACCTTGCCGACCCGGCGCATGGTGTAGACGTACTGAGCCATCGACGCGCTCCGCTATTGCAAAAGGGCAGCATCATAGCGGAAATTCCGCGGGTACATAATGGACACCCGCTACGGGAGCGGGTTACGCCTCGCGGCGGCTCAGCGGCGCGGCAGACGCTTCGCGTCGAGGCGGACGAAGTCACCGGCGGTTGCCGCCGCCAGCGCGCTAGACCGGTATCCCAGGCACCCCGCGCCGAACCCCCGGCACGCCGGATCGCCTGATCCGTCCCGGCGGGGATGGCATTGCGTGCACTGGCGCACCAGTCCGAAGCCGCCCCCGGGTATGGGCCCGAGTACAGCCAGCCTGAACATGGGACTTTTCTCCGTTTCAAGTTCCGCGATACAGGACATAATTTAGCCTGCGGCGACCCGCTTGGTGTTGACCTGGATCAAAGCCGATCCGGGTCCGGATACGCTCCCCGATGCCCATGAACCGCTTCCCTCTCCTCGCCGCGCTCGCCTGCCTCGGGCTGGCGGCAGCTGTCCAGGCGCAGCCGGTGGAAACCATCAGGATCGGGTTTGCTTCCCCGCTCACCGGACCGCAGGCGCATTACGGGCAGGACAACCTGAACGGCGCGCGCATGGCCATCGAGGACCTGAACGCGCGCAGCCACCGCATCCGCGGCCGTGTGGTCCGCTTCGAGCTCGTGATCGAGGACGACCAGGCCGATCCGCGCACCGGCACGATCGTGGCGCAACGGCTCGTCGACGCCGGCGTGCGCGGCGTGGCCGGCCACTTCAACTCCGGGGTGAGCATCCCGGCGTCGAAGATCTACGCCGACGCCGGCATCCCGCAGCTGTCGGTCTCCACCGCGGTGCGCTACACGCGCCAGGGCCACAAGACCGCCTTCCGCCTGATGGCGGACGACGACCAGCAGGGCGCGGCGCTGGGACGCTACGCCACCGGCAAGCTCGGACTGAAGCGCCTCGCCGTCATCGACGACCGCACCGCCTACGGCCAGGGCCTGGCGGACGCGTTCGCCGACGCGGTGAAAGCGGCGGGCGGCGAAGTGGTGAAGCGCGAGTACACCAGCGACCGGGAGTTCGATTTCCGCGCCATCCTCACCTCGCTGCGCGCCGCCGCCCCGGAGGCGATCTTCTTCGCCGGCTACGACGCGCAGGCCGGGCCGCTGGCACGCCAGATGCGTCAACTCGGCATCAAGGCGCCGCTGCTGGGCGGCGAAACCATCAACACGGCCAAGTTCATCGAGCTGGCCGGCGCGGCCGCCGAAGGCCACGTCGCGTCGACGCCGGGCGCGGCGCTCGCGCGCCGCCCGCTGGGCGCCGCGTTCACCGAGCGCTACCGCCGCCGCAACCAGCAGGCGATCGGCCTCTACGCCCCCTACTTCTACGACGCTGTGATGGTGATCGCCACGGCGATGCAGCAGGCCGCCTCGAGCGAGCCGGCGCGCTACCTGCCTGCGCTGCGCGACATTCGCTACCCCGGCCTCACCGCCGACATCGAGTTCGATGCCGACGGCAACCTGCGGCACGGGCCGTTGTCTATCTTCCGGGTCGTCAAAGGCAACTGGACACTACAGGAATAATGAGGGATGAGATGAACGTCAGACCGCGCCGTATATTCCCGTTGCCGGCAGCAGCGATTCTGCTGTCCATCGTGCTGGCCGCCGGCTGCGCGACGATGGCGGACATGGACCGCGCCAAGGGCACCTGGCTCGGCTCTTCCTACGACGAGGTCGTGTCCCGCTGGGGCGTGCCGGCGCGGCAGACCGTCCTGTCGGACGGGGCGCAGGTCTATACGTGGGTGTCCGAGCGCGGCGGCGGCTACCCCGCCTCGGCCGGCGTGTTCGGCGGCAGCGGCGGGGGCGGCATCGGCGTCTCCATCCCCCTGCCGGGCATGGGCGGCGGCGAGCACCAGCGCTGCGAGCGCACCCTGACGTTCAGGCGCGACCGCGTCGTCGACCAGCTGTGGCAGGGCCACCCGGGGTTCTGCAGCACCTTCACGAAAAGCTAGAACCTATCTCAAAAACCCCGTTTAGCCACAGAGAACACAGAGTTCACAGAGAAGAACTTTGGCCTGGAAACCGGGGCTCCCTCTGTGTTCTCTGTGCTCTCTGTGGCTGATTTGGTTTGGAGCATTTTTGAGACGACTTCCAGTCAGTCGAGCGAGACCTTCGCCGCCTTCACCACCTTCGCCCACATCCCGACTTCGTTCCTGAACAGCGCGGCGAACTCCGCGGGCGTGCCGCCGGCAGCGTCGACGCCGAGCGCGGTCAGCTTGTCCTGGAAATCGGGCGATTTCAGCTGCTTCGTCACGTCGGCGGCGATCTTCGCGACCACCGGCTTCGGCGTGCCGCGCGGCGCGAACAGCCCGTACCAGACGTTGATCTCGTAGCCAGGCACGCCCGCCTCGACCATCGTCGGCACGTCGGGCAGCAGCGGCGAGCGCTTGCCCAGGCTCACGGCGAGCGGCCGCAGCTTCCCCGCGCGAATCATCGGCAGGTTGACCGGTATGCCGCCGAAGTAGGTCTGCATCTGGCCGTTCAGGAGGTCGTTCATCGCCTGCGGGCCGCTCTTGTACGGCACGTGCGTAATCTGCACTTGCGCGAGCAGGTTGAACAGCTCGCCGACCAGGTGGTCGGAGCTGCCGTTGCCGCCGCCGGAGCCAAAGGACAGCTTGCCAGGCCGCGCCCTCGCGTACGCGATCAGCTCCCTTACCGTCGCGACCGGCAGCGACGGGTGCACCACCAGCACGTTGCCGCGCGAGGAAATCTGCGTGACCGGCTCGAGGTCGCGCAGCGCGTCGTACGGCAGCTTGCTGTAGGCGGAACGGGCAATGGCGAGCGAGCTCGAGCAGAACAGCACGGTGTAGCCGGTGGGTGGCGACTTCGCGACCACGTCGGCGCCGATGTTGCCGCCCGCGCCGGGACGGTTGTCCGCGATCACGGGTTGACCCCACGTCTCGTTCATCCGCTGCGCCAGCACCCGGCCGGTGATGTCCATGCTGCTGCCCGGGCCGATGGGAATGACCATGCGCACGGGGCGCTCCGGGAATGACTGCGCGGCCGCAGCACCGCTCGCCACCAGAACGCTAACGGACAGGATTCGAATGAAATGATTCATGCCACCCCCTCGAAAACCGTTAAACCCGCCAACACCGTCGATGGACAGGATTTACAGGATTAACAAGATTAGATCGAAATACAAAACAACCCTTGTTCCGGTTTTTATTCGTTTTAATCCTGTCAATCTTGTTAATCCTGTCTATTAATGGTTTTGACGGGTTTTCGATGCGCCTGGTTATCCTGTCTATTGCTGCTTTTCAGCGCACGCGTAACTTTTCGACCACGGCCATGTCGAGCTCGACGCCGAGGCCCGGGCCTTGCGGTATGGCGATGTTGCCGTCCTTGTCCGGGTGGATCGCATCGTGCAGCGGGTTCACCGCGAAATCGGCGTCGTAGCGCTCGACCAGCGATTCGCGCGGCAGCGCGGCGATGCAGTGGATCGACGCCATCAGCCCCGGCCCGAAGTACGCGGAATGCGGAACCACCTCGACGCCGTGCGCCTCGGCGAGCGCCGCCACCCGGCGCAGGCCGGTGACGCCCCCCACCTTGGTGACGGAGGGCTGCGCGTAGGCGAGCGCGCCTTTTTCCAGCATGGAGCGGAACTCCGGCAGCATCGCGTTCTCGCCCGCCGCGGTCGGGATGCCGCCCTCGGCCTGCACGCGCGCGAGTCCCGCGTGGTCTTCCGGCGGCCATACCGGCTCTTCCAGCCACTTGAGGTCGAAAGACTTCAACTTGTGCGCCATCGCGATCGCCTCGGTGACGCTCCACGGGCAGTTGCAGTCCACCATGATCGGGATGCCGGGACCGGCGGCGTCGCGCGCGGCTTTTATCGGCGGCACGGTGATCTCGTGCAGCTTGATGTGCCTGTAGCCGCGCTTCAGCGCACGCTCGACGTAGCTCGTCACGGCGGCGGGCTCGCCGTAGCGCAGCAGGCTCGCGTAGGCGGGCAGCTTCGCGCGCGGCGCGCCGCCCAGCAGGCGGTAGAGGGGCTGCTTCGCGAGCTTGCCGGCGATGTCCCACAGCGCGATGTCGATCGCGGACAGCGCGTACATCGCCGGGCCGTTGCGGCCGACGCCGGCGAGGTTGCGCTCCAGCTCGTTGAACAGCGCGCTGATCGCCGTCGGGTCGCGCCCGATGCACATCGGGCCGATGAAGGAATCGATCGCCGCCTTCGTCGCGGTGAAGATGCGGTGGCCGAAGCCCTCGCCCCAGCCGGAGACGCCCTCGTCGGTGTCCACGCGCACCAGCAGCGTGTCCATGCTCGTGCGCGCGCGCCCGCCCTGCTTCGGCATCACCGAGCCCTCGATCAGCATCGGCATGTTGATGACGATCGTTTCTACTTTGGTTATCTTCATTGGCTTTTGGCTATTGGCTGTTGATATGTCGGCTCCCGGCTATCAGCTTGCGGCCAATAGCCAAAAGCCATCAGGGATTGACCTTGCCGGCGAGCCCGGTCGCCTTGACCACCTTCGACCAGCGCGCGTGCTCGGCCTTCATGAAGGTCGCCGTCTCCTGCGGGCTGGTCGGCTGCGGCTCGGAGCCCTGCCCGCGCAACTGCTGGTCGAGCTGCGGCAGCTTGAGCGACTTCACCACCGCTTCGTTGAGCCGCGCGACGACGGCGCGCGGCGTCGCCGACGGCACGAACAGGCCGTACCAGGTCACGTACTCGAAACCGGGCACCGATTCCGCCACCGTCGGGATCTCCGGCGCGGCGGGCGAGCGCTTCGCGCTGCCGACGGCCAGCGCCTTCAGCTTGCCGCCCTTCACGTGCGTCAGCATGACCGGGATGCTGCTGAACAGCACCGACACGGTGCCCGTCATGACGTCGAGCACCGCCGGCGCGCTGCCCTTGTACGGCACGTGGACGATGTCGATGCCGGCCATGTTCTTCAGCAATTCCATGCCGAGATGGTTGGGACTGCCGACGCCGACCGAGGCGTAGTTGATCTTGCCGGGCTGCGCGCGGGCGAGCTTGAGGAACTCGCCGACGTTGGCGGCCGGCAGACCGGGATAGGCCACCATCAGCTGCGGGTTGATCACCAGCAGGCTGATCGGCGCGAAGTCGCGCTCGACGTTGTAGGGCAGCTTCGACTGCAGCTGGGGGTTGATGGACAGGCCCGCCGACGTGCCGAACAGCAGTGTGTAGCCGTCGGGCGCGGCACGCGCGACGATCTCGGTGCCCACCACGCCCCCCGCCCCGCCGCGGTTGTCGATGATGACCTGCTGGCCGAGGTTCTCCGACATGTGCGGCGCCACCAGCCGCGCCGCCACGTCGGTGTTGCCGCCGGGGACGTAGGTCACGACGATCCTGACGGGACGCGTCGGGTATGACTGCGCCTGCGCCGCAGTCATACCCAGACACAAGAGACAAGGTACAAGACACAAGAGAGATCGAGTTCCTTGCAACTTGAAACTTGCAACTTGAAACTTGATTCTCATATCCGCCTCCGTCATGCCGCGATCAGGCGCATCAGCTGCGCCAGGTTGCCCGCCTGCTCGAAGCGCCAGACTGTCTCCAGCACGGCAGCGCAGCGTTCCTTCCCGATCACCGGCGCGCAGTTGGCATTGAACTTGCGCTCGAGGTCTGCGTCCGACATCGGGTTTTCGCCCTCGCCCTTCGGGTCGAGCACGCGCGCCTCGAAGCGGCGCCCGTCCTTCAGACCGATCTCGACCGCGCCCGAGCGGCGGCCGGGGTAGATGCGCTCGCATTCCTCGTCCAGCCGCGTCTCGGCGAGCTCCACCAGCCGCCGCACTTCCGGCCGCGCCAGGCTCTCCGGCCGGAAGCTGTGCACCGCCACGTCGCCGTCGGCCAGCGCCAGCGCCGCACCAACCGGCGCGCTCATCTGGGCGTCGAGGATGTTATCGCAATGCTTGTGGTCGTGGCCGCTCACGCCGACGGCGTAGAGCCCGATGCGCAGCGACTTCACGTCCGCGGCGTCGATGCCGTGCGCCGCGCGCAGCGACTGGATGCCGTCCATCGCCGAGTGGTAGTGCCGGCAGCAGGGAAACGGCTTGAAATAGACGGCGGCGATCTCCCAGCGGCTGCCGAGCCCGTCGAGCAGGCGCTCCCACTTGAACTGCCCGTCGGCATGCGTGTTCGCGAAGCCGTAACGCGCTTCGAGCACCTTGCCCGGGCCGGTGATGCCGCGTTTCGCGAGCTCCGCGCACACCAGCCCGTCGCGCGCCGCCTTGCCCGGGTGGATGCGCTTCACCTCGGCGCCGTCCTCGAGATAGGCGCGGATGCCGCCGGCAAAACTGCCGGCGAGGCCCAGGGCATGACTGGTTTGCGTCGCGTCGAGCTTCAGCAGGCTCGCCACCGCCGCGGCCGCGCCGAACACGCCGGCGAGCGCCGTGTTGTGGAAACCCTTGCGCGCCGTGACCGGGTGCATCGCCGCGGCGATGCGGATCATCACGTCGTAACCGATCACCACCGCCAGCACCACGTCGCGCGGCGACGCGCCGTGCTGTTCCGCCGCCGCCAGCGCCGCCGGGAAAACAGCGCCCGAAGGATGCGCCGAGCCGTGGGTGGTGCCGTCGTCGAAATCGAGGCCGTGGGTGTTGGCGCCGTTCACCAGCGCGGCGTTCTGCGCCGACAGCTTCGCCCCGGCGCCGATCACGGTCGCGACGCGGCTCGCGTCGGTCTCCCGGAAATACGACAGCAGGGCCTGCGACACCGGCATCGACGCGCCGGCCACGGCGCAAGTGACGTGGTCGAGCAGCGCGCGCCTGAACGCGTGCACCACCGCCGCCGGCAACTGCTCGTAGCGCGCCGCGGCGACGTGCGTCGCGAGTTTCGCGCTCGCGCCGGCGGCGAGCGGATTTTCGGCTTTACCCATCACTCGTCCTCCAAAAACCCATCAGCCACAAAGAACACAGAGAGCACATAGAAAACCTGGAAAAGCGAGGTTTGCTGAATACGGTTTGCCTCTGTGTTCTCTGTGCTCTCTGTGGCTAAAGTTTTTCTTCCTGTAATACCACCAGCCCGTCGACGGCAACGACCCCATCGCCTTCCCGTTTCACGATCAGCGGATTGATCTCCGCCTCGCTCACCACCGCGGCTTTTACCAGCGCCAGCAGCGACAGCGAGCGGATCGCCCGCGCCAGCGCCGCGCAGTCGCCGCGCGGCAGGTTGCGGAAGCCGCGCAGCAGCACCAGTTCGCGCACTTCGCCGATCATCGCCGCGGCTTCCTCCAGACTGACCGGGGCGATGCGCACGCAGTAGCTGCGCTTCAGTTCCGCCGCCACGCCACCCATGCCGAGCAGCACCACCGGGCCGACCTCGGGATCGTTACGATAACCGACGATGACTTCAGCCAGCCCGCTTTCCATGCGCTGGGCCAGCACGCCCCCGATGCGCGCGTCCTTCCTGTGCAGCCGTGCGTTGGCGAGTATCTCCCGGTACGCTGCCGCCAGCGCCGGCCCGGGCGTGACGTTCAGCCGCACCGCGCCGGCCTCGGTCTTGTGCGGGATATCAGCGGAGACGACCTTGAGGGCGACCGGCCCGTCAAAATCCGCGCCGTCGTTGGGACCCGCAAGCAAACGGCTTTTCGCCACCGGTATCCCCAGCGCCGCGAACAGCTCGCCGGCGCGGCGCTCGTCGAATCGCGCGCCCCTCGAGCGCAGCAGCACCTCGTCGGCGGCGGCCAGCTCGCCCGCCGTAGGACGGCCCCGCTCCACCGGCGCGCGCCAGTTGAGATAGGCGTTGACCGCTTCGGCGCAGGATTCCGGCGAGCGGAAGCCGGCGACGCCGTTTTCCTCCAGCAGCGCGAGGCTCGGATCGGCGATGGGCGCGAGGTACACCGCGAGCGGCTTGCGGTCGCGATGTTGCGTCGCGAGGATGCGGCTCTCGATGACGGGACGCTCGCCAGCGCTGGAGCCGATGACGCCGATCGCGCAATCGCAATGGTCCGAAGCGAGCAGCGCCGACAGGATCGCGGCATAGCGCCCGCCGTCCGCGCTGCCCATCGGCAGGTCGGTGATGGGCGCGTCGTTGACGGTTATTTTCTGCGCCGAGAGATTCGCGATCACCTCCGGCGACGGCGGCACCACGTCGGCGCCGAGCACGCCGAGCCGGTCGGCGACCATCGCCGCGGCGCCGCCGCTGCCGGTCAGCACCGCGACCCGCTTTCCCTTCGGCGGGCGGTGCCCCATCACCAGCCGGGGCAGCTCGTAGAGCGCCTCGGCCACGTCCACGCGCAGGATGCCGTTGTCGCGCAGGAAAGCCGCGGCGATCTCGTCGGGACCGGTCATCGCGCCGGTGTGCGACGCCGCCGCGCGCCGGCCGACAGCGGAACGGCCGAGCTTGTAGGCCACCACCGGCTTGCCCGCCGCGTACGCGCGCCGC
>CAZOQY010000121.1:0-9111 GCA_964581835.1 uncultured Streptomycetaceae bacterium
GGGTCGAGGCTGCGCCACATGTACCACGTCGCCACCGAGCGCCACGGCGCCCAGGCGGCGCCGATCTTCTGCATGCGAGGGAGGGACAGGGCGCGGCCGCGGTTGTAGTGCAGCCGCATCGCTTTCTGCAGCCCGAGGTCGGCGACCGGCAGCACGTCGGGGCGCGCGAGGTGGAACATGAGAAACATCTCGGCGGTCCAGCGACCGATGCCTTTCACCTGCGTCAGTTCCACGATCAGGGTTTCGTCATCGAGCGCGGGCCAGCGCGTGGCGTCGAGCGAGCCGTCGGCGAATCGCCGGGCAAGGTCTTTCAGATATTCGGTTTTCTGGCCGGACAGGCCGCAAGCCCGCAGGGTCGAGCGCCTGCTGCGTCTCACGGTGTCGGGCGTGATTCCTCCCAATCGGCCAGAAAACCGATCCCACACGCTTTGCGCCGCCTTGACCGAGATTTGCTGCCCGACGATGGATCGCGCGAGCGTGGCGAAAGCGTCGCCGCGGCTGCCGAGCGCCAGTCCCTGGAAGCGCTGGACCAGTTCGCGCAGTACCGCGTCGCGCTCGGCGAGTTCGCGCTTCGCCTGCTCCCAGTAGTCTGGTGTAGTCATGGTTTTTCAATAGCCGCGAAGGTTATTTTAATTTTATTCATCTCGGCGTCTTGGCGTCTTGGCGGCTAATTCTGGTTTTCCGGCGGTGCGCCCAGGCGCAGCGCACGTAAAGCCGCCACGTCCAGTCCACCAGGCAGTAGCCGGCGAGCGCGAGGAGCAGGGCGAGTAGCGGCAGACCGATCACCAGTGGTTTGCCGACCGAGCCCAGCCAGGCCAGCGCCGCCGGTATCCATTCCCCGAAGCCGGTGCCATGCAGTTCGAGCGCGAGGGGCGGCAGGTCGCCACCGCTCTGCAAGAGCGCGAGCTGGCCGAGCCGGAAAGCGGCGTAGTACAGCGGCACGATGGTGAGGGGATTGGAGTAGAGCGTCACCAGCACCGTGATCGGCAGGTTGACCCGGCCGGCGATCGCCAGCAACGCGCCCGCCGTGAACTGGACCGGGTTGCTGCCGGGAATCAGTCCCGCGAACAGCCCGGCCGCTACGCCACCTGCCACCGAACGTCGGTGGAGATGCCACAGGTTGTGATGCTGCAGCCGCGGCCCGAGCCACGCCACGTAGCGGTTGGCCCGGATGGACTCGTGGCTCGGCAGCCATTTGCGGAAGTACTTGCGCGGCATGGGGGAATTCTACTCAAGGAGGAAGGCGGAAGGAGGAAGACGGAAGGGATAAACGTCATTCCCGTGGAGGCGGGAAACCAGCATTGCCTGGATCTCCGCCTGGGCGGAGATGATGTTTTGGCGAGGGAGTCATTTGGCGGGAATATTTACTTCCGCCTTCCGCCTTGCTTTCCCGGTACACCGACCGGCCGTTAGTGCGTTACACCCGGATGAGTATTACCCGCAGGCAGAACGAGAAGAAGTTCGGCAGCTGGGAGGACTTGCCCGGCGGAGGGCGCCGTTACTGGCTCGACGTGACGGGACGCCAGGGCTGGCGTGCCCGTTACCTGAAGGAAGCCGATGCCGATGAGGTGACGCTTCGCTTCTGGCAGGAAATTTATGACGACCACGGTACCCTCGTCGAGATCCACGAGAAATACCCTGTGGATAAGGGGCACCGGAAAGCGTAGGATAAATACATGGTTATTACCAAACAGGCTGTCGCTGACCAGATTGCAGCCTACCTGCGCCACGGCATTACGCAAGCACAGTTGGTGGACTGGGCCGAGAACGCGATGATGGAAGGCGAGTTCGCGGAGAACGATGCTTCCGCCATTGCCGGCGTGGTTTCGCGCCTCGGCGTCGCCGACGTGCGTGCCTTCGGCTTGACGTGGGCGGACTGCGAAGAGTTGCTGGCGCGGCTGGGGTATTCGGCTCGCGTCGAGATCGGCACGGCTTGAATTCGCGCTGCTATTTCTGACGCTTCGAAGCCCCGCTGTGGCGGGGCTTTTGCTTTCTGGTTCACACAGAAGTCGGCCTCCCCAGCGGTGCACCATACCGTTTGCCGTGCGTTAGAGGCGGATGAGGCTCAACATCCTGTGCTTCGCGGCGGGCGCCTGGTGGCTGCAGCAGCAGCCCGTGCTGCCGGAGGCCGGCTGGGCGTGGGCGCTGGGTGCGGTGGGACTCGTCGCGACCGTGGCGCGCCCGGAGAGCATGCCGTTGCGCTTCGCGCGCGAGCTGATGGTGAAGGCGGCATGCCTGGCGCTGGGCTTTTCGTGGGCGGCGTGGTGCGCGGGCGAGCGGCTGGCCGACGCGCTGCCGCCGGAATGGGAGGGGCGCGACGTCACGATCGTCGGCGTGGTGGCGGGGTTGCCGCAAACCTACGATCGCGGCGTCCGCTTCGAGTTCGACGTCGAGCGCGTGCCCACCCAGGGCGCGCAGGTGCCGCGGCGCATCGTGCTCTCGTGGTGGGGCAGCCCGGCGCGGGATGGCCGTCAGGCCACCTTCCCTGCGCTCGAGCCCGGTGAGCGCTGGCAGCTGACGGTGCGGTTGAAGCGTCCGCGCGGCACCGCCAACCCCCACGGTTTCGATTACGAGGCGTGGCTGTTCGAGCGCGGCATACGCGCGACCGGCTACGTGCGGCCGCGCTCGCCGCGCGAGCGGCTGGAAAAGAGCGTGAACGCGCCCGGTTACTGGGTCGAGCGTGCGCGCCTCGCGATCCGTACGCGGATACACGCCGCCTTGCCCGACGCGGCGTATGCCGGCGTGATCGCTGCGCTCGCGATCGGTGACCAGCGCGCCATACCGCCCGAGCAGTGGCAGACGTTTACCCGTACCGGCGTCAATCACCTGATGAGTATCTCGGGTCTGCACGTCACCATGGTGTCAGGTCTCGTGTTTGCGCTGGTCTGCGGTTTATGGCGGCGCGTTCCCCGGCTCACGCTGGCGCTGCCGGCGATGAAGGCTGCCGCCGCGGGCGCGCTCGCGGCGGCGATCGTCTACGCGCTGCTCGCCGGTTACGCGGTGCCGGCCCAGCGCACGGTCTACATGCTGGCGGTGGTCGCCGTCGCGCTGTGGCTGGGCGTCATCGAGTCGGCGTCGGTCGTGCTGTGCGCGGCGCTCCTCGTCGTGGTGATCGTCGACCCCTGGGCGGTGCTGGCGCCGGGATTCTGGCTTTCCTTCGGCGCGGTGGCGGTGATCCTGTATGTCACGACAGGCCGCATCGGCCGCGAGCACTGGCTCGCGAGCTGGGCGCGCGTGCAGATCGCGGTGACGCTGGCCCTGATCCCGCCGCTGCTCGCGATGTTCCAGCAGGTTTCGATCGTCTCGCCGCTCGCCAACGCGGTAGCGATACCGGTGGTGAGCCTGGTCGTCGCGCCGCTGGCCCTGATCGGGGTCGCGATGCCGTTTGATCTCGTGCTGCAGTTTGCCCACTGGGTGATGGGCGCGTGCATGGCGTTGCTCGAGTGGATGAGCCTGCTTCCCGACGCCGTGTGGCAGCAGCATGCGCCCCCGGCCTGGAGCATTGCCATCGCCGTCGTCGCGCTGGCGTGGCTGCTTGCGCCGCGTGGATTGCCGGCCCGCTGGCTGGGCGTGGTCGGACTGCTGCCGCTGTTCACCGTTGCGCCGGCTGCGTTGCGGGCGGGGGATGTCGAAGTGACCGTGCTGGACGTCGGGCAGGGGCTGGCCGCCGTCGTGCGCACGGCCAACCACGCGCTGCTGTACGACGCCGGCCCTGCGTTCGGGCCGGGCGCCGACAGCGGCAGCCGCATCATCGTGCCGTACCTGCGGGCGACCGGCGTTTCGCGGCTCGACGGGATGGTCGTCACGCATGACGACGACGATCACTGGGGCGGGGCGGCGACGGTCCTGCAGGCCTTGCCGATGGACTGGCTGCTGACCTCGCTACCCGATCTCGACCCCCTGGTGGTGCAGGCCAGCCCGGCCCTGCGCTGCGAGGCCGGCTACCGGTGGGAGTGGGACGGCGCGCGCTTCGAGGTGCTGCACCCGTCACGCGCGAGTTACGACGATCTCGCGGTGAAGGACAACGATCGCAGTTGCGTGATCGCGATCGCCGCGACGGGCGGCCGCGTGCTGCTGCCCGCCGACATCGAGCGTCGCGCCGAAGAAGAACTGATGGCGGGTTCGCGTCCGCATCTGCGCGCCGACGTGTTGCTGGCGCCGCATCACGGCAGCCGCACGTCGTCGATCCCTGCATTCGTCGAGGCCGTCGCGCCGCAGCTGGTGGTGTTTCCGACGGGGTATCGCAACCGGCTGGGACATCCTCACCGCGAGGTGGTGGAGCGCTACCGGGATGCCGGCGCGCGCATCTACCGCACCGATCGTGACGGCGCGGTCACGATCACGATACGCGCCGAAGGCGGGATCCATGTGACGCCGTATCGCGCGGTGTATCGTCGCTACTGGCAGACGCCGATGGTCAACGATCCCGTACCGGACCCCGAAGAGTTCGGTAGCGAAAGCAGGTGACCAGGTGGTCGTTCACCATCCCCGTCGCCTGCATGAAGGCGTAGCAGATGGTCGTGCCGACGAAGCGGAAGCCGCGCTTCTTCAGGTCCTTGCTCATCGCGTCGGACTCGGGCGTGGCGGCGGGCACGTCTTTCATGGAGCGGCGGCGGCCCTGGATCGACTGGCCGCCGGTGAATTGCCAGATGTAACGGTCGAAGCTGCCGAACTGCTTTTGTATCGCGAGAAAAGTTTTCGCGTTGGTGACGGCCGATTCGATCTTGAGCCGGTTTCGTACTATTCCAGCATCTTTCATGAGGGTTGCGCGTTTCGCCTTGTTGAAACGCGCAACCCTGCGGGGATCGAAATTCGCGAATGCGCGACGATAGTTGCCGCGCTTCTTCAGTATGGTGTCCCAGGACAGCCCCGCCTGGGCGCCTTCCAGGATCAGGAACTCGAACAGGCGCCGGTCGTCGTGGACGGGCACGCCCCACTCGGTGTCGTGATAGGCGATTTCCTGCGGATTGATTTCACACCAGGGGCAGCGGCGCTTGTTCACGACGACGCAGTCGCTCCGTAACGCAGGTCGAATGTGTACGGCACATCCCTGTCCTGGGGCGCGGGGGGCAGACGTACCGGCTTGTCGCCCGGTGGCAGCGGCTTGAAGCGCGCCTTGCGCCGCGCATCGGCTTCCTCCGCGTCCGCCGGCAGGCGGTCGTAGGGTTTCCCTGAAGGGTCGCCCACGTGATAGGCGCAGCCGCCGACCGAGCGGCCGCTGCCAGTGTCGACGATTTCGAACACGAGCGGCGACTGCAGTCCGATGGTCGGGTGCAGCATGTTGGGGAACAGCCGCGCGCGGAAGCGCACGCCGGCGAAATGCTCGCCGGCCGTGCCGGCCGGGTGCAACGGCAGGCGCTGCCCGTTGCAGAGCAGGGCGTGGCGTTTTTCATCCAGTCCGGCCGTCTTCACCTGGACGCGCTCCATCGAGGCGTCCACGGCGCGCGACATGCCGCCCGCGGTGGCGGCTTCTCCCAGGACGGGCCACGGCTCGAGGGCCTGCCGCAGTTCCAGCGTGACGCCGCCGCAGGCAACCGTGCCGTACGACGGAAAGCGGAACTCGAAGAACGGCGCGAGCCAGTCGAACTCGTACGCGTATCCCGCCGATTTCAGGTCGGCGATCACGGCGCGCATGTCTTCCGCGATGCAATGGGGCAGCATGAAGCGGTCGCGCAGGGCGTTGCCCCACGGCACGAGCTTGCCGCGGCAAGGCGTTTTCCAGAACCAGGCGAGGAGTGCGCGCACCACCAGGAACTGGACGGCGGCCATGTGCTCGTGCGGGGCCATCTCGAAGGCTCGCAATTCGAGAAGTCCGAGCCGGCCGGCCGGGCCGTCCGGGGAATAGAGCTTGTCGATGCAGAACTCCGCGCGGTGCGTGTTGCCGGTGACGTCCACCAGCAGGTTTCTCAGCAGGCGATCGACCTGCTCCGGCGCGGGCGTGCCGGCCTGCTGCAGGCGTTGCAATTGCTGGAACGCGATCTCGAGCTCGTAGAGACTGTCCTCGCGCGCCTCGTCCACCCGCGGCGCCTGGCTGGTCGGTCCGACGTACTGGCCGGAGAACAGGTACGACAGCGCCGGGTGGTTCTGCCAGTAGGTGAGAAATCTCGCCAGCAGGTCGGGGCGCCTCAGCACCGGGCTGTCGGCGGGCGCGGTTCCGCCTAGCGTGATGTGGCTGCCGCCGCCGGTGCCGGCGCGGCGGCCGTCGCGCTGGAATTTTTCGGCGACGAGCCCAAGCGCGCGCGCTTCCTCGTAGATCGTGGCGGAGATGGATACGAGCGCGTCCCAGTCGGCGGCCGGGTGCACGTTGACCTCGATCACGCCCGGGTCGGGCGTCACCTTGAGCACCGTCACGGACGGGTCGGGCGGAGGTTCGTAGCCTTCGGGGAGGACGGCGACGCCGAGACCCCGCGCGCAGTCCTCGATGGCGGTGACGAGCGCGAGATATTCGTCGAGCGCGTCGAGCGGCGGCACGAACACGTGGACGGTCCCGCCGCGTGTTTCGACGCATAGCGCGGTGCGAACGATATCCTCATCGTCGGGCGGCAGGGAGTCGAGCGGCAGCCGGTAGCCGATGGGCGAATCGCCGGGAACCAGGCACAACTGTTCGCGGCGCAGCGGCCAGCGGCTGCTGCTCCAGGTCACCGCGCCGCCCCCGGGGCGCTGCGCGGCGCGCAGGGGCAGGGCGTATCCCGCGACGGCGGTGAGTCCCTGCCGCAGCAATCGCGCCAGCCGCGCGCGCTCGCCGGCGTCGTCGAGATCGCTCTTCAGCGGGTCGAAGCCGGCCGGCAGCCGGCTTTCGGCCTCGAGCGCGGGCCAGGGGTCCTCGTAAGCCGGCACGACGAAATCCGCCGCGAGACCGAGCTTTGCCGCAAGGGCTTCGATCAGCCGTCGCGCGTGCTCCACCCCGTGATTCGTGCCGGCTTCCTCGTCGGCGATGAGTCGCGGTTCCCGCCACAGCGGCGCGCCGTCGCGGCGCCAGAACACTCCCAGCGCCCAGCGCGGCAGCGCCTCGCCGGGATACCACTTGCCCTGCCCGAAGTGCATGAGTCCCTGCGGCGCGAAGCGGGCGTGCAGGCGGCGCAGCAGGCGCGCGGCGAGGCGCCGCTTGTCGGCGCCGTGCGCCGAGAAATTCCATTCCAGCGCGTCGCCGCCGGCGGCGGACACGAACGTCGGCTCGCCGCCCTGGGTGAGACGAGCCCCGAGCGCGCGCAGATCCGCGTCGACGCGGCGGCCGAGGCCGTCGATCGCGCGCCACTGCGCCTCGGAATAGGGCTTCATGGCCGGCGCTCGACCGTGATCGAGAATTGCATTTGCGAGTTGGAGGGCTCGACCGAGCCGGTCACCGGCGCGGCCAGCGCGGGCGTTGCCGCGCGCGCGAGCGGGATATGACCTTCCGCCGCGAGCATGCCGGAGGTCTGGTCGAAACCGATCCAGCCGGCGCCGGACAGGTAGGTCTCGGCCCAGGCGTGCAGGTCGGCCTGGTCGGACGGGGGCGCGCCGGGATCGTCGCCCGCCAGCTGGATCAGGTAGCCCGAGACGAAGCGGGCGGCAAAACCCAGCCGCCGCAGGATCTGCACCAGCAGCCAGCCGCTGTCGCGGCACGAGCCGCTTCCCAGCCTCAACGTGTCGTCGCAGGATTGCACGCCGTGCTCCATGCGCGTGACGTAAGCGATGTCGCGATGTACCCGCAGATTGAGATTAACCAGCAGGTCGACCGTGTCGCGGCCGTCGGGACGGTCCGAGGCGCGCCAGTTCTCCAGCCAGCGCTGAATCTGCCCGCCGTCCTCGTTCATCGCCAGGTAGGGCGCCAGGTCGGGGCGTGCCGCGTCGGGGTAGGAGACCGGGAATCGATCCGAGCCGGGCTCGACGAGAAAATCGAAGGGGTTGACCGGCGTGAGATCGGCGGTCAGCGCGACGTCGATTTCCAGCAGGGAGGCCTTGTCCGGGAACAGCACGCGCGCGACGTGGTTGCCCACCGCGTCGTGATGCCAGTGCATCGTGTGCCGCGCCGGGCGCACGGCGAGCGCGTAGGAAGAGACCGGCGTGCGGCAGGCCGGCACCGGCTTCAGGCGGATTTCGTGCGGGCCGAGCGCGACCGGGCGGTCGTACTGGTAGATGGTGTGGTGTCGCAGCGAGATCAGCATGCTCGTCTCGCGCGGCGCGTCGGCGCGGCCGGACTCGAACCCGTGCTGGAACTCGGACTCCGGCTCGTGTTTAAGCGGAGCCCGAGATGTCCCAATTGGGATTGGGCAGCTGGGCGAACACCTTGCGCAGGCCATCGCCCCACTGCCGGTGGATCATGTTGAAATACTCGTCGGATTCCTCGATGTGGCGCTGGAAGCCGACGCGCAGGCTGTTGCGGTTGTAGATGAGGAGGTCGATCGGCAGGCCGACCGAGATGTTGGAGCGCATGGTGGAATCGAACGACACTAGCACGCACTTGGTCGCGTCCAGCAGGTCGGTGCCGGGCTTGATGACGCGGTCGATCACCGGCTTGCCGTACTTGCTCTCGCCGATCTGGAAATACGGCGTATCCCGCGTCGCCTCGATGAAGTTGCCCTCGGTGTAGACGTTGAACAGCCGCTGCGGCTCGCCGCGGATCTGCCCGCCGACGATGAAGGAGGCGCTGCCGTCGACGTTGCTCTGCTGCAGGTAGGCGCCGTCGCGGTGCCGGACTTCCCGCAGCGCGCTGCCGATCAGCTCCGCCACTTCGTACATGGAGGTGACGTTCATCACGGTTTTCGCCGTGTCCTGGCTGCGCGCGTGCTGGTCGAGCAGGCTGATCGTGCTTTGCGTGACGGACAGGTTGCCCGAGGTGAGGATGACGATGACGCGTTCGCCCTCGGCCGCGAAGAGGTGCATCTTGCGGTAGCTCGAGACGTGATCGACGCCGGCGTTCGTGCGCGAATCGGACGCGAACACCATCCCGGCGTCCAGCATGGTGCCCACACAATAGGTCATCTGGCGGTAATTTGAACTTGTTCAAACAGTTAGGCCGCGAAAGCTTATTGGAAACGCAGCGGCATTACAAGCCGGTTAGCTGGCGGCCGCGACCCGCTGCCGGGGGTAGACCGGCACGAGGAAGTGCCGCTCGAGCTCTTCGTTCAGCGC
>CAZOQY010000122.1:0-8827 GCA_964581835.1 uncultured Streptomycetaceae bacterium
GAGGTGTTGGTGCAGCTCGTGATCGCGGCGATGACGACGTCACCGTCGCCCAGCGTGTGGTCCCGCCCCGCCACCGGAACGCGCTTGGTCGGAGCCGCACGACCATTGCGCGCCAGCGTCGGCATCTCCGCGGTAAATTCACGCGCCACGTTTTTCAGTGACACCCGTTGCTGCGGCCGGCGTGGACCGGCGAGCGAACGCTCTACCGACGAGAGATCGAGGTCTGCCTGCGAATCGAAACGAGGCACCGGCGTGGTGGCGTCGCGCCACAGCCCCTGCGCCTGCGCATAGGCTTTGACGAGAGCAACCGTTGCAACATCGCGACCGGTGAAAGCGAGGTATTCGACGCATTTCTGGTCCACCGGAAAGAACACGCACGTCGCGCCGTATTCCGGCGCCATGTTGGCAATCGTCGTGCGGTCGGCCACCGGCAGCGCGTCGAGGCCTGGACCGTAGAACTCGACGAACTTGCCGACCACGCCGATCTTGCGCAGGCGCTCGGCGATGGTCAGGACGAGATCGGTGGCGGTGGCGCCGGCGGGAAGCTCGCCGGTCACGCGCACGCCGAGCGTGTCCGGCACGCGCATCGACAGCGAGCGCCCGAGCATGGCCGCCTCGGCCTCGATGCCGCCGACGCCCCAGCCGAGCACGCCGATACCGTTGACCATGGTCGCGTGACTGTCGTTGCAGACCAGCGTGTCCGGGTAGACGGTTTCCGCACCGTCGGCGTTCTCCGTCCAGGCGACGCGGGCGAGGCGCTCAACGTTGATCTGGTGCACGATGCCGCTGTCCGGCGGCACGACGCGGAAATTCCGGAACGCGTTCTGGCACCACGCCAGGAATGCGAAACGCTCGCGGTTGCGCGCATACTCGATCTCGACATTGCGTCGTTCAGCGTCCCGGACGCCCGCAACGTCAGCGATGATCGAGTGGTCGATCACGAAATCGACGGGTATCGCGGGATTGACGCGCTGCGGGTCGCCGCCCGCCGCTGCCACTGCCTCGCGCAGCGCAGCAAAATCGACCATCACCGGCACACCGAGCAGGTCCTGGAGCAGGACGCGTGCGGGGCGGAACGGAATCTCGAATCCACGCTCGCCGCGGGCAAGCGCCTGGATCATGCCGGGCTCGACCTCGGGTGTATTGGCGTGCCGCAGCAGGTTCTCGGCCAGCACGCGTTGCGAGAACGGCAGTTGCGTCAGTCCGGTAAGCACCGGATCCTGCGCCGCGTCGAGCAGGCTGAAGTAACGAAAGACACGTCCGCCCATGTTGAGGTCGCGGATGCAGTCAGTAGCGAAACGTGTTGCGGTACGTGTCAAACCTGCTCCTCCGGAGGAAATGGCTTGTTCTTGTAACCCCTTGATTATCCTTTCCGGACGGGAATGACCGCGCGGAACTGGCGGGGCGAAGCCGTATAATAAGTGCTTACCACACGCTGTTCGTAGCGAAGCATTTTCACCTGCCTGGTGAATGGTTTTAATGCCTGCCATCCACTTCAAGAAACTGCCGCCGCTTCACGCGCTCGCCGCCTTCGAGGCTGTCGCGCGGCTGCACAGCTTCGCCCGCGCTGCCGACGAGTTGTGCGTTACGCACGGCGCGGTGAGCCATCGCATCAAGGTGCTTGAGCGGCATTTCGGCGCGCGGTTGTTCGCCCGGCGCGGCGGCACCGTGACGCTGACCACCAGGGGCACGTATTTCCTGAGCGCTGTTCTGGAAGCCCTGTCCACGCTGCAGCAGGCTTCAAAACGCCTTGCAGACGCCCACCGCATCGTCACCATCAGCGCCGGCCCGTCCACTGCCCACAACTGGCTCGTCCCGCGGCTGGGCGGTTTCTACCGCGAGCACCCCGACATCGACCTGGAGATCACCGCGACCAAGCTGGCGCCGAGAAAGAGGGGCGTCGGCCTGGAGACAGGAGAAGCCGATGTCGTTATCCGCTATGGCAGGAAGGAAGACTGGTCGGGCTTTCAATCGGTAAAACTCATGGACGTCGAACTATTCCCGGTGTGCTCGCCCGCGTACTTGTTGAAAGCGGGACGGCTCGACACACCGGAAGCGTTGAAGAAGGCGCTGCTGCTGAGACTGCCGCACGAGCCATGGAAACCCTGGTTCGAAGCGGCACGCCTGGACTGGGATGAACCCGCTTCCGGCCCCCTGTTCGGCGACGCGAGCATCCTGCTCGACGCGACCGCGAATGCCCAGGGCGTCGCACTGGCGCGCAACGTACTCGTCGAGAACGATATCGCCGCGGGCCGCCTGATCAAGCCCTGGAAAATTGCAATTCGTTCCCCGCGCGCTTACTTCGCCGTGTGGTCGGTGCGCAGCACCGCGCGATCCGAAGTAAACGCATTCCTGAAATGGCTCATCGCGTCCTGCGAGCAGACACGGCCTGCCGAAGCGGTGCGCAAGAAAACCGGCATGGTTTGATTTGGGAGGCGGGAGCCCAGAAATAAAGGGTAACTGGGCGGGATTTTGCCTCCGGTCTTGGATTCCGGCTACTCAACCCGCGCGTCGATGTCCTTGAGGAGACTCTCCAGCCTGGGCCCCTCCGCCGCGATTTCCGCCGCGAACGCCGCCGGCGACGCCGATGGCGTGGCGTCCATGCCGAGGTGCGCGAGCTTCGTGCGCACATCCGGATTGCCCAGGCAGGTTTTCACCGACTGAAACAGCCGCCCGACGATCGCAGGCGGGGTGCCGGCCGGCGCGAACAGGCCGAACCAGAAAGCGAACTCGAAATCGGGCAAGCCGGCCTCCACGGAGCCGGGTATGCCGGGGGCCAGCGGCGTTCCGTTGCGCAGGCTCACGAACAGCGGCCGCGCCTTGCCCGCCTTGATCAGGGGCAGGAGCGCCGGCACGGAGGAGAACATGACTTGCGTTTCCCCCGACAGCAGCGACACCGACGCAGGCCCGCCGCCCTTGTAACCCACCATCGTGAACTTGAGCCCGGTGGCCTTCACGAATTGCAGCGTGGACAGGTGAGAAGAAGCCCCGATGCCTCCCAGCGCCGCCGCGAGCTGGTTCGGACGAGCCTTCGCGAACGCGATGAACTCCTTGAGCGAGCGCACCGGCAGCGAAGGGTGAACCACGAGGATGGTCGCGGCAGACGCGGCGCGCGATACCGGAATGAAGTCGCGCTCGGGATCGTAGGGCAGTTTCTTCAGAAGCGCCTTGGGAACGGCCTGGTGCCAGTTGATCAGCAGCGTGCGGCCGTCGGGCTGGGCCCTCGCGACGATTTCCGACGCGATCGTGGTGCCCGCGCCGGGCCGGTTGTCGACGATCACCGCCACTCCCAGGTCGCGGGTCATTTCGTCGGCCAGCACGCGCGCCGTCACGCCCGCCGAGCCGCCGGGCGGGTAGCCGATCAGGAGGCGCACCGTCCCCGAAGGATAGGACTGCGCCGCCGCAACCCAGGGCGCAAGGCAAAAAACAAAAACCGCGACCAGCCGCAGCGAACCTGCTTTCATGGATTCTCCCCGTTTGTTCATACACACACCGCTAGCGGCGGCGCGGACGACGCGCCTTCGGCCTGCGCACCGCACGCGCAACGTGCCGGTCGAGCCAGGCGTCTATCAGCGCGGCGATCTCCATATTGTTCCGCTCCAGCATCATCATATGGCCGTTGCCACGAATGCCGTGATCGGCCAGCCGGATAAATGTCGTCGGCACCCCGGCCTGCTCGAGGTAGCGCGCCGTGCAATGATCGTAGGGCGCGTGGTAGGACGCCTCGCCGGTGAGAATGACGACGGGAATGCGCGAAAGGTTCGCGAGCCGCCGCGCCGGCGCCTTTTGCAGCCAGCACTGCATCAAGTCCTCGCCGTCCGGCTGTTTTTGCTGTTCGAAAACCAGTTGCCGGGCGCTGGCCGCCGCCGGCGCATAGCGCAGCGGTTCCCACGTAAGGCCCCATGGCTTGACCTTCCTGCCGCGCTTCAGCGGCGTATCGTAGACCGGCGGGCCGCTCGGCTCCACCGCGACGACGGCCTTCACCTTCCCGGGCCGCACATCCGCGACCAGCCAGCCGTAAGTGCCCGACTGCGAATGAGTCAGCAGGATCGCGGGCCCGATCCGGTCGAGCAGCGCGGCGCCGGCGTCGCGATTCAGCGACTGCGACAAATGCTGGTCCTGGATGCTGGGCAGCTGCGAGGCGTAGAACTGGTCGAAAGCAGCGCTGCCGGCGACCCCGCTGCCCGGCCACTGCGTATGACGGCGCGCCTGCGGCCACAGCTTCGAGCGCGCGGGTGCGGTGAAGCGCGCTTCCACCGCCGAGACGGGCTGGACCGACTGCGCGCCGCAAACGCCCGTGTAATAGCCGGAACGTCCGCGGCCCGGCTGGTCCACGATGTACACCGCGTAGCCCCGTCGCAGAAAATACTGCGCCCAGCCCTCGCGTCCGTCCGGCGTGCCGGTGAAGTTGCAGCCGGTTTGCCCGTTTCCGGCCCACATCACGATCGGGTACGGATGCGTTCGCCGTGCCGGAATCTGGAACTCGACGTACATCTGGCCGGCCATGTAAGTGCCGTCGGCTCCCTTGACGCGGCGGCCGCCGGCGAAGAACCAGCCCTGCCGGGCAATCGACAGGGGCGTGGCGGCGGATCTCCTGATGCGCGTCATTTCTTCTTTCCGCGTTTTTCACTGTTCTCGCCGAAGTAACCGGGAAACTCCGAAGCGTAGCAAACGGGAGAACTGAGGCCGGCGGCGGCTGGCTTCGGGCGCGGCAGCCGGCGTTCGTCGCATAGCTGCTGCGCGCGGTCGCGGCACGCGGCAGCATCGACCCGTTCGAGTTTCCCGTCCACCACCGCGTGCAGGCCGGCCTCCGTCACCACGAAATCCATCGGGATGTCGTGCGACTGCGGCTGGATCGTCGCCAGCCTCGCGAATTCGAAGCTTGCGCCGATCGCGAGCGGGCGCTGCGCGAGCGACGCAAGCGTGCGGTCGAAATAGCCGCCGCCGTAGCCCAGCCGGTAGCCGTCCCCGTCGAAGCCGTTCATCGGCACGATCGCGGCGTCCGGCAGGACGATCTCGGTGCCATCGGGAATGGGGATGTCGTAGACGCCGGGCTTCATCGGCGCGCCCGGCCACCATGTCCGGAATTGCAGCGGCCCGGCCTTCTCCACCACGGCCGGCAGCGCGGCGGTCGCGCCCTGGTCGCGGAAGCGGCGCACGGCGAAGCGCGCGTCGAATTCGTTCTTGTACGGCCAGCAGAAACCGATGGTCATGCCGGCGAGCATCGGGAAGCCGGCGACGAGCGACTCGGTCATCGCCGCGCCCCACTGCGCGATCGTCGCGGCCGGCAGCGCAAGACGGCGCTCGACCAGCGCCGCGCGCTGCTGCTTGCGCCAGTCCCTGATTTCCGGCCAGGTTTTATCGATTTTCGGATCGGTATTCAATTCGGTTTTCAAGCGTGCCCCGGGTTTTGAACGGCCACTGTCCAGCGGCGGTCTTATACTGTCAACAACACTCGCGCTTCGGACAGGTTCCAAGCTTACTACTCCATGATGGAACAATGAACACGTTGAGCAAAACCGAGCATCTTGCCGCGCTGGTCGACCTGACCGCAGCGCGCTTCGAGAACAGCTTCGTGCGCGATCTGCCGGGCGACCCCGAGTCGCGCAACGTGCCGCGCGCGGTGCGCAATGCCTGCTACACGCGAGTCGAGCCGACGCCGGTGACGGCACCGCGGCTGCTCGCGTGGTCCGATGCGGCGGGCGAAATGCTGGGCATCGCGCGGCCGGGTTCGGCCTCGGGCCCGGCGGTCGAAACGCTCGGCGGCAACCGGGTGCTGCCGGGCATGGAGCCCTACGCGGCGCGCTACGGCGGGCACCAGTTCGGCTCCTGGGCCGGGCAACTCGGCGACGGCCGCGCCATCACGCTCGCGGTGGTCGTCGGTCCGGACGGCGCACGCCGCGACCTGCAACTGAAGGGCGCGGGCCCGACGCCGTATTCACGCACCGCCGACGGTCGTGCAGTGCTGCGCTCCTCGGTGCGCGAATTCCTGTGCAGCGAAGCCATGCACCATCTCGGCGTTCCGACCACCCGCGCCCTGTCGCTGGTAGGCACCGGCGACGCCGTGGTCCGCGACATGTTCTACGACGGCCACCCGCGCCCCGAGCCGGGCGCGATCGTGTGCCGCGTATCACCCACCTTCGTGCGTTTCGGCAATTTCGAGATCCTCGCGGCGAGCGGTGAGAACGATCTCCTGAAGCGCCTCGCCGATTACGTGATCGAACATCATTTCCCCGAGCTGGGCGTGCCGGCGCCCGCGACCTACGCGCGCTGGTTCGAGGAGGTCTGCCGGCGCACGGCGGTAATGATCGTGGAATGGATGCGCGTCGGCTTCGTCCACGGCGTGATGAACACCGACAACATGTCCATCCTCGGGCTCACCATCGACTACGGTCCCTACGGCTGGCTCGAGGGCTACGATCCGAAGTGGACGCCCAACACCACCGACGCGGAAGGACGCCGCTACTGCTACGGCAACCAGCCCGGCATCGCGCAGTGGAACCTGGTGCGGCTCGCCAATGGGATTTACCCCCTGATCGGCGACAAGGCGCCGCTCGAACAGGGGCTGGCGGTTTTCGCCGAAACGTTCGAGAACGCATCGGCACGCATGCTCGCGGACAAGCTCGGATACGACGCGCTCGACCGGGAAGGCGACGACGGGCTGATGGGCGACCTGTTCGACCTCCTTGGCGCCGTCGAGACCGACGTGACGCTGTTCCATCGCGGGCTCGCCGCGGTGCCGCTCGACGAGGCCGCGTCCGACGGCGCGCTGATCGCGCCGCTCAGTCGCGCGTTCTATGCCGACGATGCGCGCGCGCCGGCATACCAGGCGCGTCTTGCCGGCTGGCTGCGCCGTTACACGGCGCGCGCGCGGCAGGACGGCACGGACGCGGCGGCGCGCGGCGCACGCATGAACCGCGTCAATCCCAAGTACGTACCGCGCAACTATCTCGCTCAGCAGGCGATCGACGCGCTGGAAGCCGGCGATGCTTCGTTCCTGGAGCGGTTGATGAAGGTGCTGGAACGCCCCTACGACGAGCAGCCGGAGCACGACGACCTCGCCGGCCGCCGCCCGGAGTGGGCGCGGCACAAGGCGGGGTGCTCGGCGCTGTCCTGCAGCTCGTGAGCGAGTTTTGTTCTTGAACTTATTATTATTTTTCTTGTTCTTTGGCGCCCCTTCGACAAGCTCAGGGCGGGCTTCGTGTCGAGGCTTTTCTTGTTCGCCGCTCACGAACTGCAAGGAAGAAAAGCTTCATGCCCTGCGGGAATGTCGCTCTACATACTTGCGAAGCACACCATCCATTCGCGATTGCCAGCCTTGACCCGTGGACTTGAAGTAAGCAACGACCTCGGGGCTGTAACGAATCGAAACCAGCAGCTTCTTGTTCTCTGATCTCGGGCGCCCGCGCAGCGCTCGCATGGACACCATGGAGGTCAGCTGCTTTGGCGTGAGCGGGAGAGCATCGGGGTCGCTCTTCGCCGCCGCAGTAATGGCCCTATCTTCTTCGGCGGTGGGCATTCTTACAGAAGACCGCTTAGTAACTCTGGACATAGTGTCTAACCTCACGACGATTGGCGCGGCGCAGGCTGATGATTCTTCGCACTTCGCCTCGATCAACAAAAGCAACGTAGTACAAGATCCCGGTTCTCGGTGCGAGCGCGATCATTCGCGTTTCGCTGTATTCGAACCGGCCATCGACCCAGACCAACGCAGATTCCCAGTCGAGCTCGACTGCCAAGACCAGAGAGACGCCGTGCTTGGCCTGATTCGCCCGGTCTTTGGCTGGATCGAATTCGAATCGCACCCTTTACTGTAGCTACAGTAAATGCACGTGTCAAGTCAATCACGGGTCGGCCCGCCATGAGGCCGCACGAATTACTGTTCTTGTTCTTTGGCGCCCCTTCGACAAGCTCAGGACAGGGTTTGGCCGTTCAATTATTTTCTTGAACTTCCTCCGTGTCGAGGCTTTTCCTGGCGGTCTTGGCGGTGAGGTTTTACGTCCGGGCTGCGACGGTAATTTCCAGCAACGCCGCGCCGTAGCGCTCGAGTTTCTTCGCGCCGATGCCGGAGATGCCGCGCAGGTCGTCCAGCGTCCGCGGCCGCACGGCGGCGATGGCTGCCAGTGTGGCGTCGTGGAAGACCACGTAGGCCGGCACGTTGTGCTCGCGCGCGGTGGCGCGCCGCCATTCGCGCAGCGCCTCCAGCAGTGGCCCGGCGCTGGCGTTAAGGGCAGCGCCGGCGACAGTGCCCTTCCGCCCGCGCTCCCGCCTGCGCGGCCGCTCGGCCTCCTCGCGGAATGAAACGGCGGTCTCGCCCTTCAACACGCCGCGCGCCGCCTCGGTCAGCCTGAACGCACCGTAGGCCTCGGCGTCGGTTTCCAGGTAACCCAGCGCGACCAGCTGCCGGAACACCGCGCGCCACTGCTTGTCGGTGAGATCCGCGCCGACTTTCCAGGTTTTCAACTCGTCGTGGCGCGCGAACAGCACGCGCTCGGTCAGGTTGCCGCGCAGAATGTCGATGAGATGGCCGGCGCCGTAGCGCTGACCGGTGCGGTAGACGCAGGACAGCGCCTTCTGCGCGGCGGCGGTGCCGTCCCACACGCGCGGCGGGTTCAGGCAGTTGTCGCAGTTGCCGCACGGCGTGCTCGCTTCGCCGAAATAGCCCAGCAACTGCACGCGCCGGCAACCGGCTGTCTCCGCCATCCCCACCAGCGCGTCGAGCTTGCGGTATGAAACGCGCTTGAAGGTCTCGTTGGCTTCCGACTCGGCGATCATGCGGCGCTGCTGCACCACGTCGCCCAGGCCGTACGCCATCCAGGCGTCGGCG
>CAZOQY010000122.1:8837-9087 GCA_964581835.1 uncultured Streptomycetaceae bacterium
GTAATAGGCCTCGATGCTCTTCGGCAGGTCGAGATGCGCGACGAAGCGCACGTCGGGCTTGTCGATACCCATGCCGAAAGCGATGGTGGCGATGATCACCACGCCGTCCTCGTTGACGAAGCGTTCCTGGTTCCGCGCGCGGGTCGGCTGGTCGAGCCCGGCGTGATACGGCAGCGCGGCAATACCCTGCTCCGCCAGCCAGGCGGCGGTTTCGTCCACCTTCCGGCGCGACAGGCAGTAGACGATGCCC
>CAZOQY010000123.1:0-3395 GCA_964581835.1 uncultured Streptomycetaceae bacterium
GGAGGACGGAAGGCGGAAGACGGAAGGACAAGGGCAAAGGCGAGGAGGGGATTGGCTTTCCTTCCTACTTCCTCCTTCCGCCTTCCTCCTTTGCTGTGCGATTGCGGCGCCCGCTGCAATGGCACAGCAGTATCCGTCGAAGACGGTGCGCATCCTGGTGGGCTACGTGCCCGGCGGTGGCGTCGACACCACGGCGCGCATCATGGCTCAGGCGCTGACCGAGCTGTGGGGATCGCAGGTCATCGTCGAGAACCGCCCGGGCGCGGCCGGCAACATCGCAACCGAGATCGCGGCCAAGTCGCCACCCGACGGCTACACGCTGGTGTTGTGCAACATCGGCTCGCACGCCATCACGCCGGCGCGCTTCAAGGCCAAGCTGACCTACGACCCCGTGCGCGATTTCGCCTTCCCGGTGATGATCGGCGGCGTGCCCAACGTCTTCATGGTGCATCCTTCGATGCCGACGAAGACGCTGCGCGAGTTCATCGCCTATGCCAAGGTGCACCCCGGCAAGATCAACTTCGGTTCCTCCGGCGTCGGCGCTTCGCCCCACCTCTCGATCGAGCTGCTCAAGACGCTGGTGAAGATCAACATCGTGCACGTGCCGTACAAAGGCGCGGCGGAGGCGCTCGCCAGCGCGCTCAGCGGACACATCGAATCATCGGTGGGCAACCTCGCGGGCGGACCGCTCGCCGCGGTCAAGGCCGGCCGGGTGCGCGCGCTGGGCGTCACGTCGGCGCAGCGCAACGCGCAGTTGCCGGAGGTGCCGACCTTCGCCGAGCAGGGCGTGAAGGACTACGACGTCACCGGCTGGTACGGGCTGTGCACGCAGGCTAAGGTGCCGCCGGCAATTATTGCGAAACTGAACGCTGACTCGAACAAGCTGCTCACCGGGGCTGTCCTGAAGAAACGCCTCGAGGATCAGGGGGTCAGCCTCAACCCGACCACACCCGAGGCTTTCGCCGCGCACGTCACGGCGGAAATCGACAAGTGGACGAAAGTGGTGAAGGAGACCGGGCTGACCGGGGAGTAGCTTAAGGCGAAAGGCGAAAGGCGAAAGGAAAATCATGAGAATTGAGAAAAATACGGTCAGCGAATACCCGGAGAACGCGCCGGACCTGGGCTACCGGCCGGTGCCGGACGTCTTCAAGCTGCCGCCGGGCGTCAACTTCGGGCCGTGCTCGTGCGTGGCGGTGAACTCGAAGGGCAACCTGTTCGTATTCAACCGCAGCGAGCACTCGCTGATGGAGTTCAGCGGCAAGGGCAAGTACCTGCGCTCGCTCGCGCGTGGCCTTTTCACCAATCCCCACGGCCTGCGCGTGGACGCGAAGGACAACCTGTGGGCCACCGACACCGGCTCGCACATCGTGGTGAAGATGGACCCGAAGGGGCGCATCCTGATGGTGCTGGGCATCAAGGGCAACACGGCCGAATGGCATCCCGCCGGCCACCTGCGCTGCTTCAACGAGCCCAACGACGTCGCCTTCGGTCCCGACGGCTCGATCTACGTGAGCCAGGGCCACGGCAAGGGCGAGTCGCGCCTGCACAAGTTCGACGCCGACGGCAACTTCCTCAAGACCTGGGGCGGGGAGGGCAGCGCGCCGGGGCAGTTCAGGCAGCCGCATTCGATCATCACCGACGCGAAGGGCAACCTTTACGTCGCCGACCGCTCGAACCAGCGCATCCAGGTGTTCGACGCCGACGGCAACTACCTGCGCGAGACGAAGCATCCCGGCACGCCCTGCGGGCTCGCCCTCATGCGCGACCGCCGGCACATCATGATGGCGCACGGGCACACCGGGAAGATCATCAAACTCGACCTCGACGGCAACGTGCTCGGCGCCACCGGCGGGCAGGGCAAGGGGCCGAACCGCTACGGCGAGGCGCATTTCCTCGCGCTCGACCGCAAGGAAGACATCTACGTCGCCGACACGCTGAACTGGCGGGTGCAGAAGCTGGTCAAGAAGCGGTGATGCGTAATGGGTGATGCGTGGATAAAAACGAGCCACGGCCCGCATTACCCATTACGCATTACCCATTACCCGTATAGAATCCGCGCGTGGCCAACGATTTCGAATTTGACCTGAGTCTCCAGGTCGGCAAGTACGAGGTCCAGAAACTGCTCGGCAAGGGCGCGACGGGCACGGTCTACCTCGCGAAGGACACCTTTTCCGGACGCGAGGTCGCGCTGAAGACGATCGAGCCCGAGGTGTTCCGCGATCCGGAGTTCGGGACCGTCTACCGCCAGCAGTTCCTCAACGAGGCCTCGCTCGCGGGCAAGCTGAAGCACCCGCACATCGTCAGCATCCTCGACGCGGTGGTGCAGGAGAACTCCGGCTACATCGCGATGGAGATCGTCTCCGGCGGCGAATTGTCGAAGCACGCGAAGCCCGACACGCTGCTGCCGGTGGCCGACGTGCTGCAGATCGGCTTCAAGTGCTGCGGCGCGCTCGACTACGCCTTCAAGGAAGGCATCGTCCACCGCGACATCAAGCCGGCGAATATCATGCTGGCTTCCGGCACCAACGTGAAGATCGCGGACTTCGGCGCGGCCTACCTGAGGAAGAGCCAGGCGGTGCAGACCGCGTCCATGGGCTCGCCCTTCTACATGTCGCCCGAGCAGATCCGCGGCGAGACGCTCACCTTCCACAGCGACATGTACTCGCTCGCCGTGGTCATTTACGAACTGCTGACCGGCAGCCGGCCGTTCACGGCGGACAACATGGACGCGCTGATCCAGAAGATAACGGAACAGCCGCCGGCGCCGCCGACCAGGCTGCGCGCCGACCTGCCGAAGGAGATCGACGCCATCCTGTTCCGCGCGATGGCGAAGACTCCGGACCAGCGCTACCCGACCTGGCACGAGTTCTCCGTCGAGCTGTCGAAGGTCGGCGACAGCATCCTGCCGGTCGGCGTGATACCCGACAGCGAGAAGTACATCGCGCTGAAGAAAGTCCCGATGCTCTCGGGCCTGTCCGACGCCGAGCTGTGGGAGCTGGCGCTGGCCGGCAAGTGGTCGGAAATACCGGCGAAGAAGACGATCGTGAAGGAAAACGAGAAGGGACTGAGCTTCTTCCTCGTCGGCCGGGGCCAGGTCAAGGTCACGCGCCAGGGGCGGCTGCTCAACACGCTCGACGAGCGCGAGTGCTTCGGCGAAATGGCCTACATCCGCGGCGGCGAGATGCCGCGCCACGCCACCGTGGAATCCTCGACCGAGCTGCTGCTCGCCGAATTCGATCCCGAGACGCTCGCCAGGATGAGCATCTCCGCGCAGCTGCACCTCACGCGCGCGCTGGTGCGCAACCTCGTCGACCGGCTGGAAGTGGCCAACACCCGGATGGCCCGCTAGCGCGGGCCAACTTAGATACGGCGTCTCAGGTAAGGCGTCTCAGGTA
>CAZOQY010000123.1:3495-9071 GCA_964581835.1 uncultured Streptomycetaceae bacterium
TCATCTGCGACGCCTCATCTGCGACGTATTTTTGGTTTTCGTCACTCATCACTCGTCACTCGTCACCGATATGAAATATCGACTGTATTACTGGCCGCACATCCAGGGCCGCGGCGAGTACGTGCGCCTCGCGCTGGAAGAGGGCGGGGCGGATTACGTGGACGTGGGTCGCCTGCCGGAAGCCGAGGGCGGCGGGCGGCCGGGCGTCGCGCGGATGCTGGAGCGGGCCGCGGACGGGCGCACGCCGTTCGCGCCGCCGGTGCTGCAGGCCGGCAGGCTGCTCGTCTCGCAGACCGCCAACATCCTGCAATACCTCGGCCCGCGCCTCAACCTGGTTCCGAAAGCGGAAGCGGCGCGGCTGTGGGCGCACCAGCTGCAGCTCGTGATCGCCGACCTCCTGGTCGAGGCGCACGACACCCACCACCCGATCGCGAAGAGCCTCTACTACGAGGACCAGAAACCGGAAGCGCTGCGGCGCGCGGAGAATTTCAGGGCGCTGCGGTTGCCGAAATTCCTCGGCTATTTCGAGCGCCTGCTCGAAGCCGGTCCCGGCGGCGGCCGCCACCTGGTCGGGAAATCGCTGTCGTACGTGGACCTGTCGATGTTCCAGGTGCTCGCCGGCCTCGACTACGCCTTCCCGAAGACGATGCAGCGCCTGTCGGGCAGCCATCCGAAGCTGATGGCGCTCCAGCGGATGGTGAGCGCGCGCCCGCGCATCGCGGCCTATCTCGCGTCGCCGCGCCGCCTGCCGTTCAACCAGCATGGCCTCTTTCGGCATTACCCCGAGCTGGACGCAGGGTAATGACGGCGTCTCAGGTACAGCGTCTCAGGTACAGCGTCTCAGGTACAGCGTCTCAGGTACTACGTCTCAGATGCTACGCCTTACCTGCGACGCTTAATCTGAGACGTTTCATCTGCGACGCCTCATCTGCGACGCCTTTTCGCTTTTCGTCACTCATCACCCATCACGGCGTCACTTGGTGCCGCCGAGGCCGGCCAGTGCATCCCGGACGCGCGCGACGACGGCATCCCACCGTTGCGGCCCGTCCTGGCGGAACAGTCGGGCGGTCGGGTACCAGGGACTGTCGTCGCGGTCGAGCAGCCAGCGCCAGTCCGCCAGGAACGGCAGCAGGATCCACACCGGCTTGCCGAGCGCGCCGGCGAGATGCGCGGCCGCCGTGTCGATCGAAATCACCAGGTCGAGCTGTTCGACGACCGCCGCCGTGTCGGCGAAATCCGCCAGCGCCTGGCCGAGGTGCAGTAGCCCGGGCCGGGCGCGCAGCGCCGCTTCGTCGCTATCGCGCACGTCTTTCTGCAGGCTCACGAACTGGACGCCCGGCAGATCCAGCAGCGGCGCGAGTTGCGCCAGCGCCATCGAGCGCCCGGGGTCGGGCCTGTCCCGGCCCGACCAGACGAGGCCGACGCGCATTCTTTCGGCGCGGGGCAGACGGGCTTTCCACCGCGCCCGCCGCGCTTCCGGTGCGTCCAGGTAAGGAACGCGCGCCGGGATGGTGTCGAGCCCGGTGCCGAAGGCGAGCGGCAGGCTGAGCAACGGGCAGTGGAGGTCGAAGGCGGGCAGCGGTCTGCCGCGGTTCACCACCGCGTTGACGTTCGGAATGCCCGACAGCAGCGCCGCAAGCGAGGGATGCGCCTCGATGACGATCCTGGCGCCCGCGGCGGCGGCGAGCGGGGCGTAGCGCGCGAACTGGATCGCGTCGCCGAGTCCCTGCTCGGCGTGCAGGAGGAGAGTCTTGCCGGCGAGCGGTTCTGCGCCGGTCCAGCGGGGTTGGGCGAAGCGGCGTTCCATCCCGCGGTGGCCTGTCTTCCAGCCCCACTCGTATTTCGACCAGCCGCCGCGAAAGTCGCCGAGCCTGAGGCGCGCCAGGCCCTCGTTCCAGCGCGCCTCGGCATAGTCCGGATCGAGGGCGATGGCGCGACCATAGCTTGCCAGCGCCTCGTCGTGCCGTTTCAGCGCGTGCAAGGCGTTGGCGCGGTTGTTGAGCGCTGCGGGGCGATCCGGCTTGAGGGTCAGGGCACGCTCGTGACTCGCCAGCGCCTCGTCGTAGCGTCCCAGTTCGTACAGGGTGACGCCGCGATTATCGTGCGCCTCGGCGAAATCCGGCCGCAGGACGATGGCGCGGCCGTAGCTGGCCAGCGCCTCGTCGCGCCGATTCAGTCCGGCCAGGACGTTGCCGCGGTTGTTGTGCGCCTCGACCAGGTCCGGCTTGAGGGCGATGGCGGTCTCGTAGGCCGCCAGCGCCTCGTCGAGGCGCGCCGACTCCTGCAGGGCGACGCCGCGGTTGTAGTGCTCGAGCGCCTGCTGCAAGGCGGTAACAGTCCGGGTTGCCGGATCCCGCGCTACTTGACGACGCCGAGATCGGACAGGGTGCGGCGCAGCATCTCGTACTCGGTATCGAGAAACTTGCGGGTGGCGGCGCTGTCGAGGTAGCCGCTGCCCCAGGCGTTTCTCAGCTCGACCTTCTTCCACTCGTCGCTTTTCACGATCGTGGAGAAAGACTGGTCCCAGAAGGCGCGCTGCGCGTCGCTCAGCCCGGGAGGGCCCTGCCAGCCACGGAAAGCGGCGTAGACCACGTCCATGCCCTGCTCGCGGAAGGTCGGCAGTTCCGCGGCCGGTCCCGCCGGGCGCTGCTCCGCGCTCACGCCGAGCACGCGGACGCCGCCGCCTTTCTTCGAGCGCTCGAGCGCGCCGCCCAGCGTGCCGGCCCACACGTCCACGTGCCCGCCGAGCGCGGCGGTCATGCCCTGACCGCCGGAAGAGTAAACCACGATCTTCAGCGCTTTCGGGTCAATGCCCGCGGCCCTGGCGATCATGCCGAGCACGATGTGATTCTGGTTGCCGAGGGCGGGCGAGAGGCCGAAGCTCACCGAGGACGGATCCTTCTTCAGGCGCGCGATCAGCTCCCTGCCGGAGCCGATCGGCGACTCGGTCCGCGTCCAGACCGCGATGAACTCCCGCATCATGATGGTGAGCGGCGTCAGGTCGCGGTAGCCGATCTTCGCGTTGCCCAGGATCTGGTTGGTGAGCAGCGCCACGTTGAGCGTGGAGATGGTGTGCGCTTCTCCTTCACGCTGGGCGACGGATGACCAGGCGACGGTGCCGCCGCCGCCGGGGCGATTGGTCACGACCACCGGCGGCATGCCGGGCAGCTGTTGCAGGAAATGCTGCGTTTCGCGCGCTTCCCGGTCCGCGGCGCCGCCGGCGCCCGAGGAAACGATGATGTCGATGTTCCTCGACGGCTTCCAGTCCTGCGCGTAGACGCCAGGGGAAAAGAGGAAAGGGAAAAGGGAAAAGGCCAGCAGAGCCAGCGAGCGGACGCCGTGATTCGTGAGTCGTGATTCGCGATTCGATCGTGTCATTTTTTTCTCCTCGGAGTCTGGTGATTTTATTGGTCGGAAAATTTCAGGCGGCAACGAGCAACGAGTGACAAATCACTTCTTCAGCCTCTCATCCAGCCAGTCGGCGATGGTGTCCACCGCGCGCGTCAGGTAGTCGCGCTGGCAGTGCTGGGCGCCGCCTTCCTCCTCGGTGAACACGCGGAAGGTCTTGTCTTTCGAGCCGACCAGGTCGAACAGCTTCTGCGCTTCCGCCATCGACACCTGCGCGTCGGCCGCGCCGTGCATCAGCAGGAACGGGCACTTCACCTTCTGCGCGATGCCGTCGAGCTTGAACTGCTCGACCTTCTTCAGGGCATCGTCGTAGTTGTCCACGCCGCAGGCCCACAGCAGGTGGTCGGCCGGGACCGGCAGGGCGGCCTGCTTGATGCGCTCGAGGCGCTTCACCCAGGTCGCGTGGTAGTCCCAGATCGCGCCCCAGGCGATGCACGCCTTGTAGCGCTGATCCATCGCGGCGATGCGCGGGGCGTAGTAGCCGCCCAGGCTCATCGCCAGGATGCCGATGCGGTCGGGGTCGACGTCGTCGCGGGTGAGGAGGTAGTCCATCGCCGCGCTGCCGGCGATCTCGAAATCGTGGCGCAGAGGCATGTTGCGGAAGCGGATCATCTCGCCCTGGCCGGGGCCGTCCACCAGCAGGTACGAGATGCCGCGGCGCACGAGCTCGGGCGTCCCGCGCAGGTACTGCATCTCCTTCTGCGTGTCGAAGCCGCCGAAACGCACGACGCAAGGATTCTTCTTGCGGTCGGAGTTGACGGCGTGCACGAAGTAGGCCGGAAACGAGCCGTGCTTCGACGGCAGCTCGACGACCTCGATCTTCGGCCGGTCGTTAAGCAGCGCGAACCTGCGGAAGCACTCGAGCGACTGCCTGAACACCGCGATCGCCTGGTCGTCCTTGGGCTGGCGGAAATGGTCGGCGCTCTGGTAGTAGAAGTTGGCGCGCAGGTAATTGGACGCGGCGGTGAGCCTGTGTCCCTTCTTCTCCAGTTCGGCGGCGCGATCGCGCAGCAGATCGGCGCCATCGCGCCAGGCCGCGAACCAGGCCTCGTCGTCGCCGACCCTGTCGCGCAGGCTGCGGCCGATGCGGTCCACCTCCGACAGCTCGGCGCCGCCATACGGCGCGGTGCTGAGGATCACCATCATCTCCGCGGACCAGCGGTAGTTGCCGGGGTAGTAGGTGAAATGCTTCGCGGTGGTTTCGGCGGGCGAACTCATGCGGAATCTTCTCCTCGGTGCGGGCGCTGAAGGTTATAACGCATGGTCGCGACCGTCAACGCTCGGCGCGTGGCTAGAGGCCGTCTCAAAAATGCTCAAAACCCAATCAGCCACAGAGAGCACAGAGAACACAGAGGTAGCCCCGGTTTTCATGCCAAGGTTCTTCTCTGTGAACTCTGTGCTCTCTGTGGCTAAACGGGGTTTTTGAGATAGGTTCTGGTGATGATTGACGAGACTATACTGTTGCACTCGCAACGAAGAAAAAGTCCGACATATGAAAGTTCGCGTCGCATTTATTATCCTGCTTGCCGTCTTCGCCGGCGTTGCCGCAGCCGCCGATTATCCTTCCCGGCCGGTCCGCATCGTGATCGGCTTCACGCCCGGCGGCACGCCCGACATCACGGCACGGCTGATCGGCGTGAAGCTGTCCGAATCGCTCGGGCAGCAGTTCATCGTCGACAACCGGCCCGGCGCCGGCGGCACCATCGGCGCGAAGCTCGTCGCCGAGTCCAACCCGGACGGCCACACGCTGCTGTCGGCCTCCTCGTCGCACGTGCTGCAGCCCTCGATCTACGCGAAGATGCCGTACGACACCATCCGCGACTTCGCCGGCATCACCCGCACCTCGAGCGCCTGCTACATGCTGGTGACCTCGGTGTCGTCGGAGGCGCGCAGCGCGAAGGAGCTGATCGCGCTGGCGAAGGCGAAGCCGGGCAGCTTCAACTTCGCGTCGGCGGGCAGCGGCAGCGGCACGCATTTCGCCGGCGAGATGTTCAGGCACGCCGCCGGCATCGACGCGGTGCACGTTCCGTACAAGGGCATACCCGAATCGCTCAACGACACCATCGCCGGCCGCGTGCAGTTCTTCATGTCGCCGCTGTCCGGCGCGATCCCGCTGGTGAAGGGCGGCAAGCTGCGCGGGCTCGCCGTCTCGTGCGAGAAGCGGGTCG
>CAZOQY010000124.1:0-8993 GCA_964581835.1 uncultured Streptomycetaceae bacterium
GCTTCCATGCGCCGGGTAACGCCGCATTCACGTTAGGACGGGGGCATACCCCTGTCAACGAGTTTCAAGGACTTATTTCTTCTATAGCCCGGCCGTATTGCGGGTCGTGAAAACCCGGGCCCTCAAACCTCACAAAATGTTAGGTTTGGCCATCACCGCACTGTCTCACGACCCTTCGTGGGCTGGTGTGCATAATCTTGGGATAAAAAAAGCCCGCGCCGAGGCGCGAGCTTTTTGAAGGAAAAAGTAAAAAGGTGAAAGGGAAAGGTGCTGGTTACCCTTTTCCCTTTCCTCTTTTGCCTTAGTTGATGGGAATCCCCGCCGCCTTGATGATCTTCGCCCACTTCTCCACCTCCGAGCTGAGGTGCTTGCCGAGCTGCTCCGGCGTGGAGGACTCGGCGTTGACGCCGGTGGCCGCGAGCTTCTGGCGCATATCGGGGGTCGCGAGCATCTTCACGATCTCCTGGTTGAGGCGTGTGACGATCGGCTTCGGCGTGCCGGCCGGCGCGAACATCGAGAACCAGATTCCGAACTCGTAGCCGGGGACGCCGGCCTCGGCCACGGTCGGCACGTCCGGCACCGTCGGCTCGCGTTTCGCGCCGGTCACGGCGAGGATGCGCAGCCGGCCCGCCTTCAGGTGCGGCACCGAAGTCGGGTACGCCGGTATGGAGAAATCCACCTCGCCGGCCACGGTTGCGATCAGCGACGGCCCGCCGCCTTTGAAGGGTATGTGGTTGAACTTCACGCCCGCGGAATACTCGAACAGCGCCAGCGCGAGGTGCGCCGCGCTGCCGATGCCGGCGGAGCCGTTGGTGAGTTTGCCGGGCTGCTTCTTCGCCAGCGCGATCAGGTCCTGCAGGTTTTTCACCGGCAGCGCGTTGGTGACGACCACCGCGTTCGGCGTCTCGCCGAGCAGGGAAATCGGGGCGAGATCCTTGACCGCGTTGTACTGCTTCCTGGCGTATAGCGTCTCGTTGATGGCGAGCCCCACGTGCGGCACCAGCAGCGTGTAGCCGTCGGGCCCCGCCTGCGCGGTCAGGGCGGCGCCGAACGTGCCGCCTGCGCCGCCGCGGTTGTCCACCACGACCGTCGTGCCCAGCACTTCGCCCAGTCGCGCGCCGATCACACGCCCCATCAGGTCGCTGGTGCCGCCGGCCGAGAACGGCACGATCAGGCGGATGGGACGATCGGGATATTTCTGCGCGTGCGCGACCGCGGCGGAGGCAAGCCCCGCCACGAACAGCACGGAGGGAACCAGTACTCGACGCATTTGCTTCTCCTCGGAGGTTTCTCGTAGTTTGCAGCATCCTAGAACAAGCGCCCGCGCCCGGCAACGCTGACATGCGGGAATGAATGCATAACCCGGGGTGATAGTCGGGAGTCCGTTTCCCGTCACTCGTCACTCATCACTCGTCACTGCTAGACTCCGACGACAGGAGGAGCAAAACAATGGCAAGCGGATTGACGCCGGTCCGGCGCGTGGTGACGGGCAACGACGAGCGCGGACGCTCGAAAGTCGTGTGGGACGGCCCCTCGCCCAATTCCCACACGGCCTCGATGGGTTCCGGGCGCGGTCACACCGACCTGTGGGTGTGGAACGAGTGCCCCGCCCCGCTCTCGGGTGCGGCCGACGACGGCAATCTCCAGTACACGTTCGCCGGACCGCCCGGGGGCGGCCACTGTCGCGTGGTGCAGATCCGCCCGCGGCCCGCCGACTACGACCCGGCGAAGGACAAGGAAGCGGTCGGCCCTCATCCCATCAAGCCGAGGCCGAACGCGCGCGGCACCTGGGAGCGCGGCGACAACAATGCCTGGTCGTCCACCATGCACAAGACCGAGACGGTGGACTACGGCGTCGTGCTCTCGGGCGAGCGCGGGCTGATCCTCGACGACGGCGAGCTGACGATGATGCCCGGCGACTGCGTGGTGCAGGTCGGCGCCTGGCACAAGTGGTCGATGCCGAAAGGCGCGATGATGGCGTTCTCGATGATCGCCGCGAAATTCGTGGACGGGCCGCAGGGCCTCGCGCAGGGCAACGACCAGCCGCTGCGCGCGAGTCCGAAGCTGCCGGTTGGCGTGAAACCCGCGCGCCGCATCGTCACCATCGACCGCGAGCCGGGCAAGTCATGCCTGGTAAGCGACGGCCCCTCACCCGACGTGCGCACCGACCCGGCGCGGCCCGGCTACGCCTGCGCACGGCTGTGGGTCACCGACAGTACCCCGGCGAAGATCGTGAACGAAACGCTGCACCTGCCGCACGTCCTCGTGCCGCCGGCGCGCGGCACCGTGTTCAACGTATTCACCTTTCCACCCGATGCCAACTGGAAAGGCCAGGCCGGCGTCGCCGAAGCGAAGGCGTTTTTTACCGCGATGGGTGCGCCCGGCGCGTCCACCGGCTCGCCGCAGTCGCCGCATCCTTACATGCAAAAGACGCGCACGCTCGATTTCTGCGTCGTCACCGAAGGCGAGATCGTGCTCGCGCTCGACACCGGGGAAGTCGCGCTGAAAACCGGCGAGATCGCATTCCTGCGCGGGCAGAACCACGCCTGGAGCAATCGCTCCAGCCGCCCTTCCGTCGTAGCGATCGCATCGCACGACGGACGGGCGTGACGAGGTGCGGGTGACAGGATTCCCCGCTTCGCGGAATATCCGTCACTCGTCACTCGTCACTCGTCACCCATCACCCGTCACTCAAGCCGGGGATAAGGCTTGTCAGCGACCATCACCTCGACCAGCACGGGCTGGCGCTTCGTAGCAGTGAGCGCCTGGCGCAATGCCGGCTCGACGTCCTTCGGGTCGGTGACACGTATGCCCTCGGCGCCGCAGGCTTTCGCGATGTCGGAAAAATGCGGGCTGTGGAAGGTGGTGCCGTAGGTGTGGCCGTAGATACTGGTCTGCTGCATGTAGGTCTGCCCGAACGCGCCGTCGTTCAGCACCACCATCACGATGTTCGCCCCGTACTCCGCCGCGGTGGGCAGGTCGCCGATGGTCATGAGGAAGGCGCCATCGCCGGCGAGCGCCACCACGTCGCGCCGCGGGAATTCCATCTTGGCGACGATCGCCGTCGGCAAGCCGTAGCTCATGGCGTTCCACACCCCCGACTGCATGAACGACTCCGGCGTGGCGATGCGGCGGAAGGTGCGCGCCCACATCTGGCAGTTGCCGACGTCGCTCGCCACCACCGCGTTGTCGTCCAGCACCGCGTTCATGGCGTCCATCAGGATGCCCGGGTAGATCGGTTGGTCGTTGCGGTGCGGCTCGTTTTGCGCGGCGAGGCTCGCGCGCACGCCGGCCTTGCGCGCGGCCATCTGTGCGATCAACGCCTCGTCGCGCGGCCGCTGGTAGCCCGCCAGCCGCTCGAGCAGCGCCGCCAGAAACAGGCCGGGGTCGGCGACTTTCTGGTCTTCTCCTTCGTAGCGCTCGTTCGGTGCGTCGTCGAAACCGACGAGCATGAGGTTTTTCTCCGGTGCGCGCTCCCGCAATTCAGTCAGCTCGGCCGCGCCCGCCCGCAAGCCGATGCCGAAAACGAGGTCGGTGCGCTTTAACGCCTCGACGCACAACGGATGGCTGCGGTAATGCTGAAAGTGGCCCGCGAAAAAGGGATGCGACTCCGGGATCACGCCGATCGCGTCCTGCGCGAAAACCACCGGCGCCTGCAGCTTGAGCGACAGCTCGGACAGCGTCCGCATCCCGCCCTGGCGGATCACGCCCTTGCCCGCCGCGATCACCGGCGCGCGCGATTCCATGAGCCGTTTCGCGCAGCGCTCCACGTCGGCCGCGTCGGGCTTCGTCACCACGGCGGGCCGGGATTGGTACGCCGGCAGCACGGCTTTCTCTTCCTGCAGGATGTATTCGCTGTAATCGGACAGGCGCGGCAACTCGACGTGCACCGGCCCCGGCCGGCCGCTGCGCGCAATGTGGAACGCTTTGGCCATCGTCTCCGGGATGTCTTCTATCTTTTCGACGCGAGCGCTCCACTTGGTGATCTTGCGGAACATCTCGTTGACGAAAGCGGGGTCATCCACGCCGTGAAACGCCTCGAGGTCGGCCTTCAGCGGCACCGCGCCGCCGATGTGCACCATGGGAGAGGCCGCGCCGTACGCCTGCGCCACGCCGGCCATCGAATTGAGACCGCCCGGCCCGGCGGTGACGACGCACACACCGGGCTTGCCGGTGAGCCGTCCGTAGGCGTCCGCCATGAGGGAGACGTTCGGCTCCTGCTTGCAGGTGACGAAGCGGACCGACTTCACCCGCGACAGCCCGTCGTAGATCGGGTGGATGTGCGAGCCGGGCACGCTGTAGACGCGCTCGACGCCCTCCTCGCGCAGCGCCTCCGCCACGGCTTCACCGGCATGCATCGCAGTACGCTGGGTCGTCATGGGAAACCGGAAAAGGTGTCAGGAACCTTTATACAGAAAAAAGCGAAAAGGTTCCTGACACCTTTTCCTTTTCGGCGGGAATCAAAAACGAGCCATACCCGGGTTTTCTCCGTCGCCCGTCACTTCATTCTCGCTTCCCACTCGTAAATCTTGTCCTGCACCTGGCGCGCGTCGGGCCCGTCGGGTGAAATCTTCAGGTAATACTTCATCGAGGCGATCGCCATCGGGTAGTTCTTGAGTTCGGCGCTGACCAGCGCCTTGTCGTAATGGAAGTTGGGATACCAGGGCGCGAGAGAGAGCGCCAAATCAAGCGCCTTGCGGGCATCTTCAAATCGCTTGTCCGTGATGTAGGTACGGGCCTGGACGACGTAGCGCCGCGCCTCCTCGGGCAACGCCGGTTTCTGCGACAGCTTCAGGTATGCGCCGACGACCCCTTCCGTGGCGCGTTCCCCGTCCGCGCGGTCGCTCGCGCTGTAGCCCATGCTCCAGGCCCGCGCCGCGGAGTATGCCGCGAAGGCGACCGGCCAGTCGCCCGCCGCTTCGGCCGCTTGCGCGGCATCGAGCTGCTCCTTCACTCTGGCGCGGCGCATGTCGCGGTCGTAGATGCCGAGCGCCTTGTCCCCGTCGAAGTTGATCCTGAGCCGCGGCTCCATCTCCATCAGCCTGGCCGCATTGCGTCGGGCCTCCTCCAGCATGCCGAGCTTGTAGTACGCATAGCCCTGTTCGGCCAGGGCCAGGTTATCGTCGGGAGCCGTCCGCAGGTAGAACACGGAATCGTCGATCGCCTCTTTATATTTCTCCATCCGCAGAAGCGCGCGCGCCCGTACCCCGCGGGCAAAACCATCGGCAGTATTGAAACGGATCGCCTCGGTTGCGTCCTCGATGGCCGCTTCGTTGAGGCCTTTCGACAGCCTGGCCGCGCCGCGGTAGCGGAACAGCAACGGATTCTTGTTGTAGCCCAGCTTCTGGGCCTGGTCGAGCTCGGCAATCGTCCGGTCCATTTGGCCGCTGCTGTAATACTCGAGGCCCAGGTTGAAGCGATAAACCGCATTCGTCGGGGCCAGCTCGACCGCCCTGCGCAAGTCCTCCAGCGACTGCGACCGCATGCCTTTGTTCGAATAAGCCAGGCTGCGCATGTTGTAGGCGCCGTCCTGCAGCGGGTCAGCGCGGATGATGTCCGAGTAAACCTTGATCGCGTCGTCCCACCGGCTCGAATCGTACAGTTTCCTCGCCTCCGAGTACTGCTGGGTAAAGCGGCTCGTATCCGCCGCTGTTGCGGCTTGCGTCAGAAGCCCCGTTGCAGCAAACAGCAGCGCGCATACGAAGCGCAATCCTGCACGAAATCTATTTCTCATCACAAATCACCCGTCGCTCGTCACCCGCCGTTATCGGCCCGCCATGTTGAATGGAAATCCCCTGAAGCCGCTGTAGAACACCTCCAGCCAGCGCACCCGGCACGGACCGACCGACTTGGGATGGTTGAAACCGACGAAGGAATCGCCGCCCTGCCGCGCCGCCAGTCCGATGGTATGCGCCTCCCGCAGCTTCGCCTCTTTGCCGCGCTCGCCGACGCCGAATCCGGAATCGTACTTCTCCATGCAGGCCTTTTGCTGATCGCCGAGGTTGGCGCAGTACTGGCCGGCATTGGACGGCATGCACAGGGCCCCGTCGAGGATGCCGCGCTGATAGGCGCCGGCGGAACGCTGGATGCGCCGCAACCCTTCCATGATGTCGACGGCGGTGGCGGCAATGTTCGCGATGTTCGCCTGCGTTTTGTCCGCGGCCGCCCGCGTGGCGGCGACCTGGGCTTCCTGGGTTTCGACCAGCTTTCTGGCTTCGGCGACGATCCGTTCCGCCCGCACGATGCGCGGCTTGAGGTCCGGGGACGGATTCCTCATGAAGGCGTTCCGCTGCGCGGCCAGGTCTGATTGCGCCCGGTCGAGCACGCGTTGCGCCACCGCACGCTGCTGCTCCGCCTGGGCCGCCGTGGCCAGCACGGTATTCGTCACGCCCGTCGCGTCCAGGTACTGACCGCGCGTGATCTCGATCCGGTTGACGTCGGCCACCTCCATGCGCACGGTCACGGTCGCCGGCGGCACCGGCAGATCCACCGGGACCCCTATCGTCGCGTTGAAAGCGGCATCAGCGAGCATGGCCGCGTCCTCGCTGGTCGGCGCGCCGGCAGCCTGCTCCGAGAAGAAGGCGGCGCGGGTAAGTTGGGCGATCGCCGAGCTCGCCGGCAGCTCGCTCAGCCTGGGGGCAAGGGTTTCGTCGATGCGGAATTGCAGCGCCGGCCCGCTGTCGACGCCGCGGATGGCGAGTTCCTGCGTGGCCCCGCCGCTCTTCATGGAGGCCAGCAGCCGGTTCCTCATGTCGTCCTGGCGGCGGCGCTCTTCCTCCAGGGCGCGTTGCTGCTCGGCGCGGCGCGCTTCCTCGGCCGCGCGCTCCGCCGCTTCCTGCGCGGCCCGGTTCGCGGCGGCCTGCTGGTTGCCCTGGGGGCTGCCGAACAGCGCTTCGTGCAGCATGCCGCCCAGCAGGCCGCCGACCTGTCCCGCCATGTTCAATTGCATCTGCTGCAGGGATGTCAGCCCGCCGCCGCCCGCGGAGGAACCGGCCCTGCCGCCGCTGCTACCGCCGCCGGGAAAGCACACCTGGCGGCAATCGGGGGCCGGGCCATTCATGGAATTGGGGACTTCGCGCTGGCCGCCGGGACAGGAGCAGAACCAGTTGCTGGCGGCCCTGCCGGTTTGTGCCATCGCCGGGGCGGCAAAGAGAAACGCCGCTGCCGCACCGGCGCAGCAAAGCCCTGTTGCGTACGTCCGCAGACGCATGGACTCCCCCTCGACTCACAGCCCATCCCCGGAGACAGGCAAGCCCTTGCGGCCCGATATTTCCACGCTTGTTGAAAGCCCGCGTGATTATGCAAATATCCTAACAGGTTGTCGAAAAAAAAGGGGACGACCGGCCCTCACCCCTTGATCCGGCTCTCCCAATCCTTCGGCAGCCGGATCGGTTTCGCCACCGGGTACCCCAGCACGCCGTTGTGCGCGAAGATGTAGATGCTGTTGCGCGTGAGGTCGCCGGTGACGGTGACGAGGATGTCCTCGGGCTTCCACACCAGCGGCACCATCCGGTTCGGGTCGTCGGATTCGTGGAACGCCTTCGGGATGCGCCCGGCCTCGTGTTCTTCCTTCAGGTTCCAGGTCGGTTTCTGCGTCCAGTCGCGCAGGATGCGCTCGAACTGGTGGGCGGGAAGACGCGCGTGCTCGAACAGGTGGCGCCGCAGGTCGGCCTTCGACCAGCCCGAGGCGGCGATGGTCTCGGCAATGATCGGCGAGAGCAGCAGTTGCGGGCGCAGCGTGCCCATGCCCTGCCCGACCGTGAACATGATCTGCCACGAATACTGCCGCACCAGCGCGTCGCACACGTACGGCATCAGCTCGGCGGCGGTCGCGCCAGACACCGAGGAGATGTGGTTGCCGCCGGTGTGGCGCGAGATCATCACCGTGTTCTCGCCGGCCAGGCCGAAGTCCGCGCTGGTGGGCGTCCAGCCGATCTTCTTCACGACGTCCTCGTTTTCAGCGACGACGACGCGCCAGGTATTGCCGAAAGTGGCCTTGTCGTTCTTGTGCGGCAGAAAGCCGGCGACGTTGCGCAGATACAGCCGCCAGAAGCGCCCGATCGAGGTATTGGCGATGAATCCGTCGCGCATCACCCCCTGGGTGTAGTTGAAGCCGAGCTGCTTGATGATCGGGCCGTTCACGACGATCAGCGTCTCGCCGCCCGGCGTGTTGCCGCTGTGCTCGACGCCGTAGGCATGGTCGGCCATCGCCTCGATCAGCGCCACCAGCACCGGCATGTACTCGGGCCGGCAGCCCGCCATCACGCCGTTCACCGCGATGCTCCAGATCGTCGCCGCGCGGCTGTCCGGCAGCAGGTTACCGAGCGACTCGTCCGGGCCGCGCCCGGTGAAACGCAGGAACTGCTCCACCTTCTCGCGCGTCGGCGGCACGATCGGCAGGCCGTCGGAGAGCTCGTGCCTGTAGAAGTAGTCGTTGATTTCGTCGAAGCCGCCCTTGACAATCACGTCGCGCGGCCCCGGCTCGGAGTCGCCCTTGACCGCTTTCGGCGCCTTCAGCAGGTTGTCGATGACGTGCTGCAGCGTGACCTCGAGCGTGTTCTTCTTCAGTTGCTCGCTGCTCTGCAGGCCGGGATGGCCGATGACGCGCGCGACCGGCAGGTTCGGCATGCCGAGTCCGACGGACGCGGCCGTCGCGAGCGGCAGGAAACCCTCGCACACCAGCGTCGAGGACGGCACCCCCGCCCCTTCGCCCGCTGCGCTGGCCCGCAACACGGCGGGCGTGCAGCTACCTCAACAACCCATGCCGGAAACGACGGCGTCGACCCCCAGCTCTTTGAACTTTTTGGGCAGCGCCGCGACGACTTCGCGCTCCTCGCCGCCGTGCGTGTTGCCGAATTCGCGCCAGCTCACGAACTTGACGCCGGGGTAGCGCGCCTTCAACCCCTCTTCCAGCGCGGCGAACACTTCGTCGCCCCGGAACACGTGGTCCCACACCTGCGCGACCGTCTTGCCGGCGAGCGTGTCGAGCCGCG
>CAZOQY010000125.1:0-8942 GCA_964581835.1 uncultured Streptomycetaceae bacterium
TGAGCTTTTCCTCGATCAACGCGTTCAGCTTCGCGAAATCGGGCTCGCCCTGGATGCGGGCGACGATCCTGCCGCGCTTGTCGATCACGAACGTGGTCGGCGTGAAGCGGACGGATCCGAACGCGTCCGCCAGCTCCCCCGTCACGTCGAGCGCGACCTTGAACGGCAGCCGGTTCCGGCCGGCGTAGTCGATCACGCGGTTGGGCGGGTCGTGGCGCATCGCGACGGCGACGAATTCCAGCCCGCGGCCGCGATGGCGCTCGTAGGTGCGCGCCATCTCCGGCATTTCCTTCACGCAGATCACGCAGTCGGTGGCCCAGAAATTGACCACCGCCACCCGCCCGCGCAGGCCGGCGGCGGCGATGCGCTCGCCCTCGATCGAGACGAAAGTCACGTCCGGAACGGCGGGCTGGCGGACCAGGAAACCGACCAGGAAAACCGCTACCGCCGCCGCCAGCGTGGCGGCTAAAATGAGGCCGCGGACCGAAACCGCCTTCAGCGGACGGACGCTACCGGAGACAGGAGGTTCGACCATGCGCCGTATTCTGGGTTTCTTCTCGCTGCTTGTCATCTGCTCGCACGCCGTGGCCAGCCTCGACCGCATCAGTAACGCCGACGCGGTCAGCGGCCTCAAGCAGGCGCTGAACGACGGCTCGCTCGTCGCGGTGTCCCGCCTTGGCATCGAAAACGGCTTTTTCAACAACCCCCAGGTGAAGATCCCCCTGCCGCCCTCGCTGAAGCGGGCCGAAGGCGCGATGCGGGCGCTCGGCATGAGAAAGCAGGCCGACGAACTGGTGCTGTCGATGAACCGCGCGGCCGAGGCGGCGGTGCCGGAGGCGAAAGAGCTGCTGGTCGACGCCGTGAAGAAGATGTCGGTGCAGGACGCCAAGAAGATCCTCACCGGCGGCAACACCGCGGGCACCGAGTATTTCAAGCGCACCACCCAGCCGCAGCTCATGCAGCGCTTCCTGCCCATCGTCAGGAAGGCGACGGACCGCGTCGGCCTCGCGCAGCAGTACAACTCGATCGCCGGCCAGGGCGCGGCACTGGGACTCGTCAAGGAAGACCAGGCGACGATCGAGCGCTACGTCACGCAGAAGACGCTCGACGGCCTCTATTTCATGATCGGCGAGCAGGAAAAGGCGTTCCGGGCGAACCCGGTCGGCGCCAGCAGCGACATCGTCAGAAAGGTGTTCGGCGCGCTGAAATAGAAACGCCCGCTGAACGACTTCGGAGGGAGGGGATCGCCATGGACTGGAAGACGCTGCTGTTCTCGTTCGAAGGCCGCATCAACCGCAAGCCGTACTGGATGTTCTTCCTGTGCGTGATACTCCTCAACATCGCGGCCGTGGCGCTGTCCACCGCGCTCGGAAGAACGCTGGGCATGATATTCGTCGCGGCCTACTCCATCGCGCTGGTCTGGGTCGGCCTGGCGGTGTCGGTCAAGCGCTGGCACGACCGCGACAAGTCCGGCTGGTGGGTGCTGATCGGCCTGATACCCGCGATCGGCCCGCTGTGGGTGCTGATCGAGAACGGCTTTCTCAAGGGCACCGGGGGCGAGAACCGTTTCGGGCCCGATCCGCTCGCGGGCGGCTCGTGACGGCCGGCGCGGCGCTGAGTTGCGGCGCCCGCTAGTGAGCCCGGTCCCAGTTGGGGCCGGCGCCGACGTCCACCACCAGCGGCACGGACAGTTCCGCGACGCCGCCCATCAGCCGCGGCAATTCGCGCCTGACGCGATCCAGTTCCGCGTCCGGCACTTCCAGCACCAGCTCGTCGTGCACCTGCATGATGAGCCGTGACTTGAGTTTTTTCTCAGCCAGCCAGCGGTCCACCGTGATCATCGCCATCTTGATCAGGTCCGCCGCCGTGCCCTGCATCGGCGCGTTGATCGCGGCGCGCTCCGCCGCCTGGCGGCGTGCGCCGTTGCCGCCCCGGATTTCCGGCAACCACAGCCTGCGCCCGAACACCGTTTCGACGTAGCCCTTCTCGCGCGCCTCTTCGCGCGTGCGCTTCATGTAATCCGCGACGCCGGGATAGCGGGCGAAATAACGGTCCATGTACTGCTGCGCCGCCGAACGCTCCAGGTCGAGCTGGCGAGCGAGGCCGAACGCGGACATGCCGTAGATGAGCCCGAAGTTGATGACCTTCGCGTAGCGCCGCTTCTCGGCGTCCACTTCCTTCGGGTCGAGGCCGAAGATCTCGGCGGCGGTGGCGCGGTGGATGTCCTCGCCCGCCGCGAACGCCTTCAACAGGCCCTCGTCGCGCGAGATGTGCGCCATGATGCGCAGTTCTATCTGCGAGTAATCGGCGGACACGAGGTGGCTGTCCCCGGAAGCGATGAACGCCTCGCGGATGCGGCGGCCCTCCTCGGTGCGGATCGGGATGTTCTGGAGATTGGGGTCGTTGCTCGCGAGCCGCCCGGTGACCGCCACCGCCTGGCCGTAGGTGGTGTGCACGCGGCCGGTCTTCGGGTTGATCATCTCCGGCAGCTTGTCGGTATAGGTGGACTTGAGCTTCGCCAGGCCGCGGTATTCCAGGATCAGTTTCGGCAGCGGGTGGTCGAGCGCCAGCTCGGCGAGCGACTCCTCGTCGGTGGAAGGCTGCCCCGAGGGGGTTTTCTTGACCGGCTTCAGGCCCTGCCTGTCGAACAGGATTTCCTGGATCTGCTTCGGCGAATTGAGGTTGAACGGCTGCCCGGCCTGATCAAACGCCTTCTTCTCGATCTCCCCCATTTTCTCGCCGAACTCGCGCGAGAGATCGCGCAGCAGCCCGACGTCGAGCAGCACGCCGTGGCGCTCCATGTCGAACAGCACCGTGACGAGAGGCATTTCCATCTCGCGGTAGATGCGCGCGAGCTTCTCGTCGGCTTCGACGCGCGGGAAGAGCGCCTGGTGCAGCTGCAGCGTCACGTCCGCATCCTCGGCCGCGTATTCGGTCGCGCGCTCCACCGCCACCTGCTCGAAGCCGATCCGGCTCGCCCCCTTGCCCGTGACCTCGTCGTAGCTGATGGTCTTCACGCCGAGGTGGCGCTCCGCCAGGCTGTCCATGTCGTGCCGCTGGTGACTTTCCAGCAGGTAGGACTGCAGCAGCGTGTCGTGCGCCACGCCGGAGAGCCGCACGCCGTGATTGGCCAGCACGTGCGTGTCGTACTTCGCGTTCTGGCCGAGCTTGGCGCGGTTCGCGTTCTCCAGCCACGGCTTCAAGCGCTTCAGCGCCGTTTCCAGGCCGACCTGCTCCGGCGCGCCGGCGTAACGATGCTCGAGCGGCAGGTAGGCGGCACTGCCGGCCTCGACCGAGAACGACATGCCTACCAGCTGCGCCCGGATCGGGTCGAGACTGGTGGTTTCCGTATCCACGGAAACCAGATCCGCCTTCCCCATTTTCGCGAGCCATGCTTCAAGCTGCTGCTCCGTGAGTATCGTCTCGTAATTTCGGGAGGCGGGAGGCGGGAGGCGGGAGGCGGGCTGCGCCGCACGCGGTGCGGCTGCTTCCCCTCTCTCCTCTCTCCTCTCTCCTCTCTCCTGGATTTCCTGCCTCCACGACTTCAGCCCGAAGCGCTCGAACAACTCGGCCAGCTTCGCATTGTCGGGTTCCCGCAGGGCCAGGTCGCGCACTTTCACCGGCAGCCCGACGTCGCACTTGATGGTCAGCAGGCTGCGTGCCTGGGGCAGCCAGTCGAGGCTCTTGCGCAGGTTCTCCCCCACCACGCCGCCGATCGCCGGCGCCTGCTTCACGATGTCCTCGAGGGTGCCGTACTGGGTCAGCCACTTGACCGCCGTCTTCGGCCCCACCTTCTCCACGCCCGGCACGTTGTCCACGCTGTCGCCGACCAGCGTCAGGTAATCGATGATGCGGGCCGGCCCCACGCCGAACTTCTTCTCCACTCCGGCCACGTCGAGCACCTCGTTCGACATCGTGTTGACCAGCGTGACGCGCGGGTTGACCAGCTGCGCGATGTCCTTGTCGCCGGTGGAAATGACGACTTTCATGTCCGCCTGCTCCGCCTCGCGGGCGAGGGTGCCGATGACGTCGTCGGCCTCCACCCCCTCGATCTCGAGCAACGGCCAGCCCAGCGCCACGATCGCCTCCTTCAGCGGCGCGATCTGCGCGGCCAGGTCGTCGGGCATGGGCGCGCGGTTGGCCTTGTACTGCGGGTAGACGTCGTCGCGGAACGTCTTGCCTTTCGCGTCGAACACGCAGGCCAGGTAATCCGCCGGCGTTTCCTTCAACAGGCGGCGCAGCATGTTGAGCACGCCGTGGATCGCCCCGGTCGGCTCGCCGCGCGGGCCGCGCAGGTCCGGCAGGGCGTGGTACGCGCGGTAGAGATAGGACGAGCCATCGACCAGCAGCAGGGTTTTCATTGGAACGGAATTATCTCATTCAAAGGGAATTCGCCGGGCGTCGCCCGACGAATTCCCAATGACGCCACTTTTAAATGTCACGGGGAACGCCCATAATAGGCATCAGAGCGGACGCGAAGCGCCGCTTTGATTCCGCGCGTTCGAGAGGACAAGATGACCGCCCCTCAACGCGCGCTGACACGAGGGTACCGATGTCCATTCGCGCTTTCGCTGCCGCACTGCTCCTTGTCGCCGCCCTGCCGGCCGCGGCGCAGCAGGGCAAGCCCGCGCTGCAACCTCTGCCGGAGCCGCCGCCCCCGCCGCCGGGCTACGAGCTCGACCCCGTGAACGAGCCGCAGGTGACCATATTGAAGCGCGGCAACGACCTCGTCGAGGAATACCGCATCGGCGGGAAGCTCTACATGGTCAAGGTCACGCCGCCGCACGGCCGCCCGTACTACCTCGTCGACAACCGCGGCGACGGCAACTTCGTGCGCCAGGACAGCTATGACAGCGGCCTGCGGCCGCCGATGTGGGTAATCTTCCAGTTCTGACGGCGCGGGCTCTTACGATTCGCGCGGCGGCGTTGTACCATTCGCCGCATGTCCGTTTTCACCACCGTAACCCGCGAACAACTCGGCACCTGGCTCAAGAACTACTCCGTCGGCACGGTGGACGCCCTTGAAGGCATCGCCGCCGGCATCGAGAACACCAACTATTTCGTCACCACCTCGCAGGGCCGCTTCGTCCTCACGCTGTTCGAGAAGCTGACCGCCGGCGAGCTGCCGTTCTATCTCAACCTGATGGACCACCTCGCCCGGCACGGCGTGCCGAGCGCGCGGCCGGTCCCCGACCGCTCCGGCGCCTTCCTGCGCGAGCTGAACGGCAAGCCCGCCGCGCTGGTGGGCTTCCTGCCCGGCCGGGATGTCGCGTCGCCCGGACCGGACCACTGCGCCCAGGCCGGCGCGGTGCTCGCTGATATCCATCTCGCCGGCAGTTCGTATCCCGCCAGGATGGACAATCCGCGCGGCCCACAGTGGTGGCGGTCGGTCGTGCCGGAAATCGCCCCCTTTCTTGGCGCGGCAGACCTGAAGCTGCTCGAGGACGAGGTGCGCTTTCACGCGGACAACCGCTTCCGCGACCTGCCGCGCGGCGCGATCCACGCCGATCTCTTCCGCGACAACGTGCTGTTCGACAACGGCCGCGTCTCCGGCGTCATCGATTTTTACTTCGCCTGTACCGGCGCGTGGCTCTACGACGTCGCGATCGCCGTCAACGACTGGTGCGTGGCCACGGACGGCACCCTCGACGAGAGACGCACGGCGGCGATGCTCGGCGCGTACGGGGGAAAACGCCCGTTCACCGCGGCCGAGCGCGCGGCATGGCCGGCCATGCTGCGCGCGGGCGCGCTGCGGTTCTGGGTTTCCCGGCTCTACGATTTCTACCTGCCGCGGCCGGGCGAGCTGACCCACGCCAAGGACCCGGGTCATTTCCGCGACCTGCTGGCCACCCGCATCGCGGCGGGCGAGCGCCTGCGGCTGGCGTCCTGAGCTTTATAATTCTCGTTCATCGGGGGATGCGCCAATGGTAGTGCGGGTCGTTGCGTCGGGCAGGGGCTGGGACTGGCTCGTGGAAGGGTTTGCCCTGTTCCGCAAGGCGCCGGCGATGTGGGTCGCCCTCATGGCTCTCCTCGCGCTGATCTGGCTCGCCTCGCTCTTCATCCCGCTGCTGGGTCCGCTGCTGTTCCACCTGCTGTCGCCGCTGTTTTTCGCGGGCCTGATGACCGGCTGCCGCGCGCTCGACAGCGGCGAGCCCCTGGAAATCCGGCATCTTTTCGAGGGCTTCAGGCAGCAGGCCGCGCCGCTGGTGACGATCGGCGGCGTCTACCTCGTGGGTACCGTCATCGTGATGGGCATCGTGCTGATCACCGCCGGCGGGTCGATGCTGCCCACCGTGCTGTCCAAGGGCGCGGGCGTCGACATCGAGACGCTGCGGGCGGCGCTGAGGAGCCTCGCGATCGCGCTCGCCGTCGGCGCCGTCGTCTACCTGCCGCTCATCATGCTGATCTGGTTCGCGCCGCCGCTGGTCGCGTTCGAGGGCGTGGCGCCGCTCGCGGCGATGAAGCTCTCCTTCTCCGCGTGCCTGAGGAACACGATGCCCTTCCTGGTGTACGGACTGGCGATCCTCGGCGTCTGGCTGCTGCTGTCGCTGCCGGCCGCGGCCGGGCCGTTCGGCGCGGTGATCGGGATACTGCTGCTGGCGGCATCGGTGCCGGTGCTGATCTGCTCGATTTACGCGAGCTACAAGGACGTCTTCGCCGCGCCGACGCCGCCGGCTGCGACGACCGGCGGCAATCCGTTCCTCCGCTAGGAATTCGTCGGCCACCAGGCCGACGAATTCCTTACATGAACAATCTCTGAAACCGCGTTCGGGCAAAGTGTTCCGGGCGATTCATGAACAGGAGCTTTTTGAAAACCAGCTTCCTGTATAGAGTATTCGTTAAGGAAATTGCCGGCCGGGTCCGGCAATTTCCTAAGCCGGGATCAGGTTCGCGTATTCCAGCGCGAGCCACTTCAGCCCGCCGTTGCGGAAGTTGACCTGCACGCGCGCGTCGGCGCCGCGGCCCTCCGCGCCGACGATCACGCCCGCGCCAAACTTGACGTGCACCACGCTCTGCCCGATTTTCCAGGGCGAGCCCGTCTGCGAGTCCAGAGATATCGCGAGTCGCGCGTCGTCCATTCGAGGCTCGCGGCCCGTGACCCGCGGCCCGTGACCCGCGGCCCGCGACTCGTGACCCGAGACTCGTGACCCGAAACCGGGGTTGATGCGCCGCATCAGGCTCTCGGGAATCTCCCGGAAAAAACGCGAGGCGATGCCGTAGCGCGTCTGGCCGTGCAGCATGCGGCTCTGCGCGAGCGTGAGGTAGAGGCGGCGGCGCGCGCGCGTCAACGCCACGTACATCAGGCGCCGCTCCTCCTCGATGCCGTCTGACTCGTTCAGGCTGTTCTCGTGCGGGAACAGCCCCTCCTCCAGCCCGCTCACGAACACGCTGTGGAACTCGAGGCCTTTCGCCGAGTGCACGGTCATCAGCTGCAGCGCGTCCGCCCCGGCTTCCGCCTGGTGATCGCCCGCTTCCAGCGCGGCATGCGTGAGAAACGCGGTGAGTTCGTCCGGCTCGTCCACGCCGGCCGCCTCGCCCGCCGGCTGCACGTCCCGCTCGGTGACGAAGACCGCCGCCGCGTTGACGAGTTCGGCGAGGTTTTCCAGCCGGTCGGCGCCTTCGCGCTCGGTCTTGTAATGCGCCTTGAGACCGCTCGCCTCGATGACGTGCTCGATGATCTCGGGCAACGGCAGGCCGCTCGTCGCCTCCCGCATCTTCTCTATCAGCGCCACGAACGCCGGGATTCCCTTCAGGGATGAGGGATGAGGGATGAGGGATGAGGAGGATTCCCCGGCCTCGCCGGGTACTTCTGCCTTCTGCCTTCCTCCTCCTGCCTTCAGCAGGGCGGCTTCCCACAGGCTCACGCCCTGCGCCTTCGCGTCTTCCTGCAACTGTTCGAGCGAGCGGGCGCCGATACCGCGCGCGGGAAAATTGATGACGCGCGTCAGTGCGCCGTCGTCGGCGCCGCTCGCGACGAGGCGCAGGTACGCGAGCGCGTGCTTGATCTCCTGGCGCTCGAAGAAGCGCAAGCCCCCGTAGACGCGATACGGCACGCCGGCGGAGAACAGCGCATGTTCCAGCACCCGCGACTGCGCGTTGGAACGGTAGAGCACGGCGATCTGCGCCAGCGCCACGCCATCGGCGCGCAACGCCCGCGCCTCGTCCACCACGAACGAGGCCTCCTCGAAATCGGTCGCCGCCTCAAACACGCGCAGCGGCTCGCCCTTCGACTCGGCGGTCCACAGGTTCTTGCCGAGGCGGCGGCGGTTGTGGCCGATCAGGGCATTGGCCGCATCCAGGATATGACCGTGCGAGCGGTAGTTCTGCTCGAGCTTGATCACGCGCTCGATCGCGAAATCCCGCTGCAGCTCCTGCATGTTGGCGGCATTCGCGCCGCGGAAGCGATAGATCGACTGGTCGTCGTCGCCGACGGCGAAAATGGCGTTCTCCACGCCGCCTGCGGCGTCCTTGCCCCCGGTAAGCAGTTTCAGCCAGGCGTACTGCAGCTTGTTGGTGTCCTGGAACTCGTCCACCAGCACGTGCCGGAAGCGGGCGCGGTAATGGGCGCGCAGGTGTTCGTTCGCTGACAACAGTTCGTACGAGCGCAGCAGCAGCTCGGCGAAGTCCACCACGCCCTCGCGCGCGCACTGCTCGTCGTAGGCCGCGTAGAGATCCTTCATGCGCCGCGCGAACTCGTCGCGCGCCTCGACCTCGCGCGCGCGCAGGCCCTCGTCCTTGGCCGAGTTCACGAACCACTGCACCTGGCGCGGCGGGAAGCGCTCCTCGTCGACGTTGAGGCTCTTCAGCAGCCGCTTGACGAGCGAGAGCTGGTCCTGCGAGTCGAGGATCTGGAACATCTGCGGCAGGCCGGCGTCGCGTAAATGCTCGCGCAGCAGGCGGTTGCACAGGCCGTGTAAGTTGCCGACCCACATGCCGCGGGT
>CAZOQY010000126.1:0-8851 GCA_964581835.1 uncultured Streptomycetaceae bacterium
GCACCGGCCAGGTATTTGACTGGATCGGTCACGGCGTCCCACGGGATCACGCGGTCCTTGTTATGCCACTCGACTTCGGCGCGGCACCACTTGCTCAGACTGTCGCCAAGCTGCTTTCCTTTTTCGTAGACCCGGCAGAGCTTCCCTGATCCACGCTTACCGACACAGAGAGTTTTCCCGTGCCCACTCCCGAAATCGTCATGGCAGCTCGCGGACGGTGGACGCCCCTGTGTAGTAAAAGCACCGTCGCGCCACGCCTGAATTGCGCGGGACACGTCCACTGCGTTTCCGTCATGATCGTCGGCGCAGATATCCAGCCGCGTAATACGAGCGCCAAGAGACTCGGCCCACGAGCGCACCGACTGGAAATCCGCAACTCGCCCACACCCTTGCCCGTTGATTGATACAAAAACCGTGCCCCGCTGAGAGTCACCGCCAGAACACACGACGGCATATCCATCCAAATCCGTTCCACGCTCATAACCGTGGAGACCGCTCCGCTCTCTAGTTTCTCGGACTCCAAGCAAAGCCATGCATTCCCTGACAGCCACATCATGAGAGCCACCTGTAAAGGTGAAGTTGAGGTAGTCCAAGGAAACCGTGAGCTGGTTTCCACTTTCCCCCCGTGTTACCGCACGGGGGGAACGGCCTGTAGCCGCCATAGCACCCTCCAGAAGTCGAGAAACGCCAGAGGGCCGCGCCACTGCGTGGCTGCGGCCCTCTCGTGTTGCCCTACTTCGCCGGTCCCTCCGGGAGCAGCCGCAGCCGCCCGAATGCGACGCGGTCGAAGTCACCGACCAACACGCAGCGCGGATCGATCCGGTAGAACCCCGGCTCGTAGGGTGCCTGCTTTTCTTCCAGTCCGATCCGGCAGCGCACCGGGTACTTGCCGGGTTTGCCGTCCTCGCCCAGGACGTGCGCGTAAGCGCCCTGCTCCCGGATCAGATACGGCTTGCCCTTCTGACTCGTGCCGCTGCGCTCGTCCACCGACTTGCTGTCCACCTCGATCCTGATCATTTGCGCTCTCCTTGAAATTGACTTAAGCGACCCCATGTCGCAGGGAGAGTTATAACTCCCATAAGGTGATATTGCAACGAGCGTTATAACTCTCTAAGCTATAACGACTTTTTCAAGGAGGCTTTATGAAGATGGACTACGTGCCAGTGATCGACGCCGCCGCAAAGAAACAGAAAGCGAGCGACTACCGGCTGAGTCTGATGGTCGGCTACAAGAATCCGAGCGCACTATGCGACGTACGCCACGGTAGAAAAGGAATGAGCGCGGCCAGATATGCCGCCCTCCTGAAACTGGCCGGAAAAGCTTTGGCAATCGCGTCGCTGACGATCAGCGCCGTTTTGCCCTTCCAATCAAATGACGCGAATGCTGCGACGAACAAGGAGGACGCGAACAAGCACTGTATATTATGTTAAATATATGATGTGCGGGTAATCAAGGAACGACCTTGGAACTGCTCAGGTTTCTGGACCACCGCATCGGCCGCTGGCTGGCCTATGCGGACTCGTGCATGAACGCCGAAGCAGAGGCCGCGCGTTGCACGGGATTCTGGACCTTCGTTGCAGTGGTTCTCAGCCTGATATGCGTGGCCGCGCTGGTCAGCGTCGCTATCAGGGTCGTGCTCGACCGTCGGAAAGGGCTGGAAAGAGGCGCGGCCAGGTACAAAAAGCCCGCCTGAGCGGCGGGCCGGGTCGAGCTCAACCCTTGCGGGTCAAATCCTGGCTGTCGACAGGCGGGGTCAAATCGCGCATGACCATGAGGCTGCCTACTTGCGCACCCTGGGAGTTTCTCATTGCCAGCAGGGTGGTCGTGGTGCGTATGCGGCCACCGCCCTTGCGCAGGCGCCACCCCTCCTCCACTGCCCGGCCTGAAAAACGGGCCTGGTCGATCAGGCGTTCCGGCTGCTTGCCGAGCAGATCCTCGCGAGTGAAAAACCGCGAGTAGCTCTGTCCCAGTATCTCCTGGTCAGAGTACCCGAGCAGTCGTTCCGCGCCCGGATTCCAGCTTTTCACGGCGCCATTGGCATCGAGCACGCATACGGCGTAATCCGGCATGCACTCGGCCATCAGGCGAAAGCGCTGCTCGCAGAGGAATTGAGCTTCCTTGACGAGCTCGAGCCGGCGCACATCTTCCCGCAGACCCAGGACTTCAGTCGTCACGACCCTGAGGCGATCAACCTGCTCCTTGAGGGAGCCGACCATGAGCGCGATGATCGGACAGGCCACGACGATCACCATCATCTGCCGCCAGTCCATCTCGGAATAGCGGAACGGGTACAGCGGGTGGGAGAACAGCACGAAAGAACAGAACAGGACGATGGCCGCGCTCAGCATGCCGGCCATGCCGCCGGCAAGATAAGTCGCGCCCGCCACCGTGAACAGCAGGATCATTCCCGGGTCGGGAATGATCGCCAGCTGCCGCCACAGTATGGCGACGACGAATATCGAGAGCAAAGTGATCACACCCGCCGCGGCGTAGCGGACCCACCACTGGGTCTGCTTGCCGAGCAGCGAATCGACCATCCAGTCCTGCAGAGTCATGTCCGTTCCAAGCCTGTTTCCAGCCGACGGTTTTTCGTCGTAAGCCGTGCCAATTCAGACGGTTGGGCACGTTATAAGGCCCTTCCGTCGTCACTGAGGCTTATAGCGCAAGAACGATGCCAAGCCGGCCCGTGACATTCGTCACAGGGCCGGCCTGGCAACAGGGAGATAAAGCCCCTGCCGCAGAAGACAGGTCGTGGCGCAGGGGCCGCGGTCAGACTCGCTCGAGAATCGCAGCCATGCCCTGCCCGCCTCCGATGCAAAGACTGACAAGGGCGTAACGTTTGCCGGAGCGCTGCAACTGGCGGGCCGCGGTCAGCGCAAGACGCGCGCCGGATGCGCCAAGTGGATGCCCGACGGCAATGGCCCCGCCGTTCGGGTTGACGCGGGAATCGTTGAAAGCGACGCCGAGGCCTTTCAGGCAGGCCAGCACCTGGGCCGCGAAGGCTTCGTTGATCTCGATGATGTCGAGGTCCTTGATGGAGAGTCCGGCACGGGCCAGTGCCTTCTTGGAGGCTGCCACCGGGCCGATGCCCATGATGTGGGGCGGCACGCCCATCGACGCGCTTGCGATCACGCGCGCGATCGGCTTGGCGCCGGCCTTGTCGCCGGCTTCCCTGGACGCGATGATCAGCGCGACCGCGCCGTCGTTGACGCCCGAAGCGTTGCCGGCGGTGGTGACGCCGCCCTCGTACAGCGACCGCATCCTGGTCAGCGTGTCGAGATCGGTGCCGGGGCGCGGGTGCTCGTCCTCGGCGATGGCCGGCACCGGGCCCTTGCGCGATGGCGGCATCTCTACCGGCGCGATTTCACCGGTGAAGAATCCCTCCCCCTTGGCGATCGCGTACTTCTGCTGCGAGCGCAGGGCGAAATGATCGGCTTCCTCGCGCTTGATCTCGTACTCGCGGGCGAGATTGTCGGCCGTCTGGGGCATCTGGTCGTCGCCAAAGCGCTTCACCAGCTTCGGGTTGGAGAAACGCGGCCCGATGGTGCTGTCGTAGAGCTTGACGTCGCGGCCGAAGGCCGACTCGGAGCGGCTCATGACCAGCGGCGAGCGGCTCATGTTTTCCACACCACCCACCAGGAACACGTCGCCTTCGCCGGCGGTGATGGCGTGAGCGGCGTGCACCACGGCGCCGAGGCCGCTCGCGCAGTTGCGCTGGAGCACCGTGCCCGGGGTTTCGATCGGCAATCCGGCGACGAGCCCTGCGTGACGCGCGACACAACGGCTGTCTTCGCCTGACTGGTTGGCGCAGCCCACGATGAAGTCCTCGATCTGTTCCGGCTTGAAGGCCGATTTCTTCATGAGGTTCTTGACGGCATCCGCGAGCAGGTCGTCGGGGCGCACCCTGGCGAGCGCGCCGGCATGGCGGCCGAACGGGGTACGCAGGCCTTCGTAGAGGTAGGCATTCAGCATGGCAATCTCCTTCTCAGGGCATCGTGATAAGTACGGGCATCAGGGTTCGGGCGTCAGCAGCGAAACGCCCAGCCGGGCACGCCGGGTGAGCCAGATATTGGGACGGTAGCGCGGGTCGCCGTAAATGCGGCTCATGTTGCTCAGCACCTTGTAAATGCGCCCAGGCCCGACTACGTCGCCGAACTTGAACGGGCCATTGGGGTAATTCAGGCCGAGCGTCACTGCCTTGTCGATGTCGGCTGGCGTCGCCGTGCGACTCTGCGCGATGGAACAGCCGATGTTGACGATCATCGCGACGATGCGCTGCGCGATGAAGCCGGGACTGTCGCGACAGACGGTGACCGGCACGCCGTCGGACGCAAGCAAGCCATGCGCTCCGCCGAGCATCGCTGGGTCGGTCAGCGGCGTGCCCATGATCGTGCGGCGCTTGACCATGGGGAACAGCGTATCCACTGCCACGGTGCGCCGGGGATCGAGCCCCTGCTCCACCGCGCAAGTCGTCGCATCCTCGCCGACGGGCGTCACCAGTATGAGCGACCGGGTGCCGGGCCTGGCGCCGGTCTCGAGTTGCGCACCCAGCCTGCCGAGTAATGCGGTCAATGCGGCATGCCCGTCCGGCTCGGCGGGACTGACCCAGACGCTGCCGGCGTGTGCGGCCGGCGCGGCTGGTTCCGGAGCCACGACCGGCTTCATTTCCGCGTCGTAGCTGTAGAACCCGCGCTTGCTCTTGCGGCCCAGCAAACCCGCTTCGTAGCGGCTGCGCATGATGAGGTTGGGGCGGTAGCGCGGCTCCTGGAAGAACTGGTTGTAAATAAGTTCGGAGGCGGGCTGCGTCACATCGAGACCGGTCAGTTCCATCAACTCGAACGGCCCCATGCGAAAACCCCCGACATCGCGCATCACGCGGTCCACGTCGACGAAACCCGCAATGCCTTCGTAAGCAAGGTGCGAGGCTTCCAGCGTGAAGCCCCGGCCCACCTGGTTTACCAGGAACCCGGGCGCGTCTTTCAGCCGCACCGGCTCGCGCGTCATGCGCCGGCCGATCGTCATGAGCGCGTCGCCGACCCAGGCATCGGTCTGCAGGCCGTCGATCACTTCCACCAGCTTCATCAGCGGCACCGGGTTGAAGAAATGAAATCCGGCGAAGCGCTGCGGCGTCCTCAGCTTCGAGGCAATGGTGGTGACGGAAAGAGAGGAAGTGTTGGTGGCGAGTATGCAGTCCGGGGCCACCACGTTTTCCAGTTCCGCGAACAGCTTCTGCTTGGCCTCGAGGTTCTCGACGATGACTTCGATGACGGCGTGGCACGGCTTCATGTCGGACGGACTGCCCACGATACGGATGCGGTTCACCGCGGCCACCGCCTCGTCGCGGGTAATCGTTCCTTTTTCAGCCGCACGCGCAAGCATCTTGTCCACGAAATCCCGCGCCTCCTCGGCCGCGCCTGGGCGGGCGTCTGTCATGAGAACCTGCATGCCGCCCGCGGCGGCGACCTGCACGATGCCCCGGCCCATTGCGCCGGTGCCGATCACGCCCACGGTGAGGTCGGCGCGGTTTGCGTCAAATGCCATGAGTTTTCCTGCGAAAGTTACCGGTGAGAACGCTGGATTCAGCGGCCCTTGAACTGGGGTTTGCGCTTTTCCATGAAAGCGGTCTGCCCTTCCTTGTAGTCCTCGCTTGCGAAACAGGCCTCCACCATGCGCCGGCACGCGGCGAGATCCCGGTCCGCTGGGTCCCTGGCGAGCTCGACCAGGGAACGCTTCACAGCGGCAATCGTCAGCGGGGCGTTGATGGCGATGGTGTTGGCATAGTCGAGCGTGTACTTCTCGAGTTCCGCCGCAGGCAAGAGGCGATTCACCAGGCCCATCTGCAGCGCTTCCTGAGCGGTAAACTGGCGTGCCGTAAAGAAGATCTCCGCCGTGAATGCCGGACCGACGATGCTCGCGAGCCGCTTGATGCCTTCGAAGCGGTAGCCCAGCCCCAGTTTGGCTGCCGGCACGCCGAAACGGGCGTCGTCCGCTGCGATGCGCATGTCGCAGCCCACGGCGATCGCCGTGCCGCCGCCGATGCAGTAGCCGCGGATCATCGCGATCGTGGGCTTCGCGCATTCGCGCAGGGCGCGCCCGGCGGCATCCGCCGCCGCGTTGTATGCCTGCACCGCCTCGGCGCTCGAGCGCTTTTCCTTGAACTGGGATATGTCGGCGCCGGCGCTGAAGGCCTTCTCGCCCGTGCCCCGGAACACGATGACGCGCACCTCGGGATCCCGCGTGTAGGCATCGAGCACGATCGGCAGCGATTGCCACATTTCGAACGATGTCGCGTTGTGGCGATCGGGGTTGTTGAAGATGATCCAGCCGATCGCGCCTTCCTTCCTGGCGATCAGCTTGTCGGTGAGGGTCTGAATCGGCGACGCAGGGTGATTCATGGCGGTTTCCGTGGTTTCGCGAGGCGTGTAGTTTAGCCGATTCAGGCGTTCCCAGAGGGCGGGAGACCACGTTGTGATAGATTTACCGGCTGCAAACCCCGACAAAAGCAGAGGAGGAGAACATGCAGCGGTCGGTTGCGGTGTACAGCGCCATCATCCTGGGTTTCGCCTCTCTTGCCGCGTCGGCCCAGACCTACCCGGTCAAGCCGATCCGCCTGATCGTCCCCTACCCGCCCGGCGGTCCCACCGATCTCGTTGGCCGGTCGATGGCGCAAAAGATGGGCGAGGCACTGGGGCAGACGATGGTCGTGGAAAATCGCGCAGGCGCCGCCAGTGCCGTCGGCACGGAGGTCGCGGCGCGCTCGGCGGGCGACGGTTACACGCTGCTGCTGGGCACATCGGCCGGTTTTTGCATCAACCCGGCGCTGGGCACGAAGCTGCCGTATGACCCCGAGCGCGATTTCGCACCGATCAGCCTGCTCGTCATCAACCCGCAGATACTCGTGGTGCATCCTTCGCTGCCGGCGCACTCGGTAAAAGGCCTGATCGCGCTGGCGAAGAGCCGTCCCGGGCAGATCAATTACGCATCCGTCGGCAACGCCAGCCCGCAGCACCTTGGCATGGAAATGTTGAAAAGCATGACCGGGATCAACATGGTGCATGTGCCCTACAAGGGCACGGCGCCTGCAGTCACCGACATCCTGGCCGGTAACGTATCGCTGATGTTCAACAGCATGCCGTCGGTGTTGCCGCAGGCGAACGCCGGCAAGCTGAGGGGTATCGCGGTGGGCAGCGCCCGGCGCTCGCCTGCGGCGCCGGATATACCAACCGTGGCGGAAGCAGGTGTGCCGGGATTCGAATACGTGACGTGGTATGGACTGTTCGCGCCCGCCGGCACGCCCCGCGAAATCATCGGCAGGCTCAACGCCCTGGTCGTGAAGACGCTGGCCGACCCCGAAATCTCCAGGCGTTTCTCGACCCAGGGCGCGGAGCCGATGAGCAACACGCCCGAACAGCTGGCTCAATACCGGCGCGCGGAATTCGAGCGCTGGCGCAAGCTGATCGCGGAGTTGAAGCTGAAAATCGAGTAATTCCCGGGGACGGGAATCGCCGCGTCAGCGCACGACCAGGACGGGTATCCTGGAGTGCAGCAGGACTTTGGCGGTTTCGCTGCCGAGCAGCAGGCTGGAGAGGCCGCGGCGGCCGTGCGACGCCATGAGGATCAGGTCGCACTTCTTCTTTTTCGCCGTGGCGATGATTTCCTGGTAGGTCAGGTCGCTGGCCACGCACACCGTTGCGCAGCGGACGCCACGCGCGCGCGCCTGGCGGGCAACGTCGTCGAGCATTTTTTGCGCGCGCGCCCGGCCTTCGTCCTCGAAGCGCTTTTTCAGGGCCGGGCTCAACATGGTGATGCCCTCGTCCACCATCAGCTTGAATTCAGGCACGACGTGAACCGCCGTGACACGCGCCCTGCTCTTTTTCGCGAAGTCGATGCCGCGCTTGACCGCTTTCCCGGAAAGCTTGGAACCGTCGGTAGGCAACAGTATGTGCTTGAACATGGCCCCTCCTCGATTATCTGTCGTGCCGCGCTTCAGTGCGTTTTGCCCAGGCGATGCGCAGGTATCGGCAGCGCGACGACCTCGATTCCCTCATCCTTCAGCGCCTCGACTTCGTCGCGCGACGCGGTGCCGCGGATGTGGCGGTCGGGCGCTTCCTGGTAGTGTATCTTGCGGGCCTCCTCGGGGAAGGCGGCCCCGACGTCCTCGGTGTTCTCGACGATGCGCTCGACCAGCTTGGCGAGAATTTCGCTGCCGACGTTGGTGTATTGCATCGGCGTGACCGCCGCCGGCTCGGTCCGCCCCGGGCGCTGCGGCTTGCCGGCCGTCTTGGCGATATGGACGGCATGGGGCAACCGCGAGATGTTGGCGTTGCCGCACATCGGACAGGTAACGAGCTTGCGCCCGAGCTGGCGCTCGAAATCCTCGCTTGAGGCAAACCAGCCCTCGAAACGGTGACTGTTCTCGCAACCCAGGTTAAAAACGATCACGGCAACCTCTTGGTCCGGTCAGTGCCCAGCTTACTCCAGCTTCCTGTGACAGCAGGTCCTGCAGATGGTGCCCAGGGCCGGACTCGAACCGGCACGGCCTTGCGGCCAGGGGATTTTAAGTCCCCAGCGGCTACCAATTACGCCACCCGGGCGGCAACGGTAACGAGACGCGCGCCACGGTGTGCGGGGTCGTGGATCGCGCGGTTGAAGCTGGAGGCGGGGGTCGGAATCGAACCGGCGTACACGGCTTTGCAGGCCGCTGCATGACCACTCTGCCACCCCGCCCATGCAAACAAAATAAAAGGGGACGACGAAGCTTGGAGCCGCCTGGGCGGCCTTCGTCGTCCCCGGAGTTCTGGAGCGGGAAACGAGGCTCGAACTCGCGACCTCAACCTTGGCAAGGTTGCGC
>CAZOQY010000127.1:0-1575 GCA_964581835.1 uncultured Streptomycetaceae bacterium
TCGCCCTGGGCGCCGCTCGGCCGTCCGCTGTTCCGGGCGCTGTGGATCGCCACCGTCGTCTCCAACGTCGGCACGTGGATGCACGAGGTCGGCGCCGGCTGGCTGATGGTGACGCTCGCGCCGAGCCCGGTGATGGTGGCGCTGGTGCAGGCGGCGACCCTGGTCCCGGTTTTCCTGCTCGCGCTGCCGGCCGGAGCGCTGGCCGACATCGTCGATCGCCGGCGCTTCCTGATCGCCACCCAGTTGTGGATGCTGGCCTGCGCCACGCTGCTCGGCGTCCTGACGGCGGCGGGCGCGATCGGCGCGTGGTCGCTGCTCGCGCTCACGTTCGCGATGGGTTGCGGCGCGGCGATGATGATGCCGGCGTGGGCGGCGACCGTGCCGGAACTGGTGCCGCGCGTGGAGTTGCCGCCGGCGGTCGCGCTGAACAGCATGGGTATCAACGTCGCGCGCGCCGTCGGGCCCGCGCTGGCCGGCGTGCTGGTGACGATGGCCGGGCCGGCTGTCGTCTTTTTCCTCAACGCGGCTTCCTTCCTTGGAATCGTCGTCGTGCTCGCGCGCTGGAAGCGGGTGCCGCGGGCGGGCACGATGCCGTCGGAGCGCTTCCTCGGCGCGATGCGCGCGGGCGTGCGCTACGTGCGCGAGGCGCCGCGGCTGCAGACGGTCATGGTCCGGTCAATTGCGTTCTTTTCCTTCGCCACGGCGACCTGGGCGCTGCTGCCGCTCGTCGCGCGCGCCTCCGGCGGCGGCGCGCAGACTTACGGCATCCTGCTTGCCTGTATCGGCGCCGGCGCCGTGGGTGGCGCGATCGTGATGCCGCGGCTCCGCGCGCGGCTGTCGCGGGACGCCCTGGTGCGCACCGCGACCGTCGTGTACGCCGCGGCGATGATGGCGGTGGCGGCGGGCGTTTCCCTCTACGTGCTGATGCCGGCGATGCTCGCGACCGGCACGGCGTGGCTCGCGGTGCTGTCGACGCTGCACGTGAGCGCGCAGACGGCGGTGCCGGCGTGGGTGCGGGCGCGGGCGCTCTCGATCTACCTGGTCACGTACGCGGCGGGCGCGGCGGGCGGATCGCCGCTGTGGGGCGCGGTCGCGGAGCGTTTCAGCGTGGCTGCCGCGCTCGTGGCCGCGGCCGCCGGCGTGCTCGTGGCTGCCGCGGTGACGTGGCGCCGGTCGCTCGGCGACGCTGACGCGGGGGACCGCACGGCGCCGGGCGTGATGTCGGAGCCGCAGACCGCCGGCGAGGTGGAGCCGGACCGCGGCCCGGTGCTGGTCACCGTCGAGTACCGCATCGCGCCGGAGAACGCGGCGGCGTTCGTGGCGGCGATGCAGGCGCTGCGGCGCGTGCGGCGGCGCGACGGCGGGATGTCGTGGGGCCTGTTCGAGGACGCCGCCGATCCTGGCCGCTACCTCGAATCGTTCCTGGTGGAGTCCTGGGTGGAGCACCTGCGCCAGCATCACCGGGCGACGGTGGACGACGGCGAGGTGAGCGGGGAGGCCCGCCGCTACCACCTCGGGCCCGAGCCGCCCCGGGTCAGCCACCTGATCGCGGCGGATAAGGATTGAGAAGCGGGA
>CAZOQY010000127.1:1675-8841 GCA_964581835.1 uncultured Streptomycetaceae bacterium
TCTGACGGATGAACACCGCCGCCGGCTGGATACAACACGAGGTCGAGGACGGGGCCAGCGTTCTGTACCTGACCGGCGCCTGGCGCCTGGCGAACCTGCCGGCCATTTCGGCGGATCTCCGGGCGCTGGCGCTGAAGCTCGGCAAGCGCTTCGTGCTGGACGGCAGCCGCCTGCAGGAGCTCGATACCGCCGCCGGATTCACCCTGTACCGTCACCTGGCGTCGATCGGCTGCACCGAGTCCATGGTGAGTGCGCGCGGGTTCGAGCCGCGCCACCAGCGCCTGTTGTCCCTGGTTCACGAGCGCATGACCTGCCCGCCGGCCGCGGCGAAGTCCGTGCACCCCGGCATGGCGCAGCGCATCGGCGCGTCCGCGGTCGCCGTCTGGCGCCTGCTCAAGTCGCACAACGCCTTCATCGGTTCCGTCGCGCTGGAACTGCTCGCCGCGTTGCGCAAGCCGCGGCTGTTCCGCCTCAAGGAAACGGTGTCGCAGTTCGAGACGGTCTGCCTCGACGCCATTCCCATCGCCGCGCTGGTGACGTTCCTGATCGGCGTGGTGATCGCCTACCTGCTCGGCATCCAGGCGCTGCGCTACGGCGCCAACATCTTCGTCGTCGACGGGGTGGGGCTCGCCATCTGCCGCGAGCTGTCGCCGCTGCTGGTGGCGGTCATCGTGGCGGGACGCTCCGGCGCCGCGTTCACCGCGCAGATCGGCACCATGAAGGTACAGGAGGAGATCGACGCGATCAGCACGCTCGGGCTGTCACCGATCCAGGTCCTCGTCATTCCCCGGCTGGTGGCGCTGATGTTGGCGCTGCCCCTGCTGGTTTTCGTGGGCGACGTGGCGGGGATCCTGGGCGGGATGACGATCGCGGCCTTGCAGCTCGACATTTCCGCCGCGACTTTCATCGACCGCCTGCACAGTACGCTGCCGGTGAGCGCGTTCAACGTCGGCATGATCAAGGCGCCCGTGTTCGCCGCGTTCATCGCCATCATCGCCTGCCGCATGGGCCTGCTGGTCGCGCGCGACGCCCGCAGCGTCGGCCTGAACACCACGTCCACCGTCGTGCAATGCGTGGTGTGGGTGATCCTGCTCGACGCCATATTCGCGGTGCTGTTCGAACGCATGGGCATCTGATGGATACGATCCGATGGACACGGTGACCCGGCCGGCCGGGCAGGAGGCGACCACGGTGCTGGCGGTGGATTCGGTCGTCACCCGTTTCGGGCCGGCCGTGGTGCACGACGGCGTCAGCTTCAGCGTCCGGCGCGGCGAGGTCGTGGCGCTGATCGGCGGCAGCGGCACCGGCAAGTCGGTGCTGGTGAAAGAGGTGATCGGCCTGCTGCGTCCCACCTCGGGTTCCATCAGCCTGCTCGGCACCGACGTGTGGAATTGCAGCCCGGAGGAGTTGAGCGTCCTGCGCCACCGTTTCGGCATGCTGTTCCAGGACGGCGCGCTGTTCTCCTCGCTGACGGTCGCCGAGAACCTCGCCGTGCCTTTCCGGGAGCACACCGGGCTCGCGCCCGACCTGATCTCGGCATTGGTCGGCTTCAAGCTGTCGCTGGTGGGGTTGCCGCCGCAGACCGGGCAGAAGATGCCGTCCGAGCTCTCCGGCGGCATGAGGAAGCGCGTCGCGCTCGCGCGGGCGCTGGCGCTGGAGCCCGAGATCCTGTTCCTCGACGAGCCGACGTCGGGCCTCGACCCCATCGGCGCCCGCGCGTTCGACGGCCTGGTGCGGGTGCTGAGCGAGAGCCTGGGACTCACGGTGTTCATCGTGACGCACGACCTCGACACGCTGCATTCCATCATCGATCGCGTGATCGTGCTGTCCGCGGGCAAGGTCATCGCCGACGGGCCGGTGAACGAGGTGAGACGGCTCGACAACGCCTGGATCAGGGACTATTTTTCAGCGCGCGCCAAAATGAAACAGGAATAGCGAAACAGGGATAGCGAATATGGAACCGGAAGCGAAATACACGCTGGTCGGCACGGTGGTGCTGATCCTGCTGGCCCTGATCGTCGCGGCGGTCGTCTGGCTGAAGAGCACCAGCGGGCAGCGCGACGACGTGCCCTACAAGATCTATTTCGCGCGCCAGTCGCTGGAAGGGCTGCAGATCCGCAGCGACGTGAAGATGCGGGGCATCAAGGTCGGCTCGGTCACCTCTTTTCGCATCTCGGTGGGGCGCCCCGGCACGGTCGAGGTGATCATCCGCGTGGACGAGACGACGCCGGTGCGCCAGAGCACGCGCGCCGAGGTCGAGCGGCATCTGCTCACCGGCATTGCCAGCATCCGGCTCGTCAACGCCGACGAGGACAGCCCGCCGTTGACCGCGGTGCAGCCCGACGAGCAGTACCCGCTGATCGCCGAGGGCGAGTCCGAGTACAAGATCGCGGAGTCCATGGCGCACGTGGCGCTGCGCGCCGACGAGGCGTTGAAGCGCATCAACCGGACGCTGTCCGACGAGAACCTGGCGGCGATAAACGACATACTCGCCAACCTGCGGCGCATATCGGCCAACGTCGACCGCAGCCTGGCGGGGCTCGACAGGACGCTCGCGTCGATGGGGCGGGCCGCGGATGAGGTGAGGACGCTCTCCGCCGGCGTCGCGGGCGACGCGCGCAGGCTGGCGGCGCGCTACGACAAGCTGGGCGAGGAATCCACGGTCGCGATGCGGGACATTTCGGCGTCGGTCCGCCGCGTGAGCGACGACGTCGCGCGGTTGTCCGGGCGCGCGGATGCGCTGTTCGCGGACGGCAGCGTGGAGTTGCGGGCGACAGCGCAGGAATTGCGTTCGGCGGCCGATTCGCTGGGTGCGACCGCGCGCCGGCTCGGCGACCCGGGCAAGTTCATATTCGGTCCGCCGGCGGGCAGCCTGGGACCCGGGGAGGCGGCGCGATGAAGGCGATGCGGGTTTTCCTGGCGTGCTCGGCCGCGGCGCTCGTCGCGGGCTGCCTGTCCGCCGGCGAGCGGACCTACCAGCGCTATTACGTGCTCGAGGATGCCGGCGCGCCGGCCGCGCGCGCGAAGGCGTCGCGCGCGTCCACGCTGCTGGTCGCGCCGGTGACGACCTCGGCGTTCTACGACACGCAGGACATCGCTTTCAGTCGCGCCGCGGGCACGCGCGCCTATTACCAGTTTCACGCCTGGACGGAGCGGCCCGGCCGCACGATCGGCGACCTGCTGGTCGAGCGACTTGCGCGCGGCGGCGCGTTCCAGTCGGTGACGAAGGCAACCGGCGGGGTGCAGGGCGGGCTCGTCCTGAACGCCCATCTCGCCGAGTTCTATCACGACGCGGCGGCGGACCCGGGCAGCGCGCGGATCGTGCTGACCGTCGAGCTGGTCGATTCCGCGCGGCGGGTGCTGGTGGCGCGCAATACTTTCACCCGGTCTGCGCCGGCGCTCACGTATGATGCGCCGGGAGCGGTGCAGGCGTTCAACAAGGCGCTCGGCGCGGCCCTCGACGACCTGTCCGCCTGGCTGGATCAGGCCGCACCACGATGACGCACACAAGGGAAAACGGTTCATGGAAGAGATGACTGGCCTGCTGGCGCAGCACGGCATCGCGCTGGTGTTCCTGAACGTGCTGCTGACGCAATCGGGCGTGCCGGTTCCGTCGGTGCCGATCCTGGTCATCGCCGGCGCGTTCGTGAGCCAGGGGCAGATCGCGCTCGCGCCGCTGGTGCTGGTGTCGGTGGCCGCCTCGCTGATCGGCGACCTGCTGTGGTACTGCGCCGGCCGGATTTACGGCTACCGCATCCTGCGCACGCTGTGCCGCGTCGCCATCGAGCCCGATTCCTGCGTCAAGCAGACCGAGAACATCTTCGAGCGCTGGGGCGCGCCGTCGCTGATGCTGGCCAAGTACATCCCCGGTTTCTCCACCATCGCGCCGCCGCTGGCGGGCACGATGCGCGTCGGGCTGCCGGCTTTCCTGGGTTACAGCACCGTGGCGGCCCTGTTGTGGGCGGGGCTGCCGATCGCGCTCGGCGCCGTGTTCCACGCGGAGGTCGAGAGCGCCCTCGCGTGGCTCGAGAGCATGGGCAGCGGCGCGGCGGTGGTGATCGGGGTGATCGTGCTCGTCTACGTCGCCGTCAAGACGGTGCAGCGCTACCTGATGATCCGCTTCCTGCGCATGGTGCGGATCAACGCGGCGGAACTGCGCGAGCTGATGGCAAAGGACGCGAAGCCCGTCGTGCTCGACGTGCGCTCGGCCACGGCGCGCAGGCTCGATCCGCGCCGCATTCCCGGCGCGATCTGGATGAACATCGACGATGCGCAGGCGGCGCTGGTCGAGATCCCGCCGGGACGCGACGTGGTGGTGTACTGCAGTTGACCGAACGAAGCCAGCGCGGCGCGTGTCGCCCGCATGCTGATGGACAGGGGTTACGCCCGCGTGCGCCCGCTGGAAGGCGGGCTCGAAGGCTGGATCGAGGAAGGCGGCGCGTTCGAGCATTTCGACAAGACGGATTGACGTTCAATTGGCGTTAAAGCGAGGGGGGTTCCATGAATGCATTGTGTGAAGCGGTAAAAACGTATGGCCCGCTGGCCGGGCGCATCCTGCTGGCGCTGATCTTCGTGATTTCCGGTTTCAACAAGCTCATCGGCTTCGAGGGCACGGCCGGCTACATCGCCAGCAAGGGCCTGCCGCTGCCGCAGCTCGCCGCCGCCGGCGCGATCGCCGTCGAGTTGATCGGCGGCATACTGCTGGTGATCGGCTGGCAGACGCGCTGGGCCGCGACCGCGATTTTCCTGTTCCTGATTCCGACGACGCTGCTGTTCCACCCGTTCTGGGCGGTGACGGCTGGCAAGCAGATGGAAACCATCCAGTTCATGAAGAACCTGTGCATCATGGGCGGGATGCTCTACGTCATGGCGTACGGCGCCGGACCGTTCAGCCTCGACAATCGCAGCGCTAAATGACCGAAGAACAGTTTCTCGTCCAGGCGACGATATTCCTCGCCGCCGCGGTCATCGGCGTGCCGCTGCTGAAGCGGCTCGGGTTGTCCTCGGTGCTGGGCTACATCGTGGCCGGCGCGGCGATCGGCCCGTGGGGTCTCGCGCTCGCGGGCGACGTCGAGAGCGTGCGCGCCTACTCCGAGATCGGCATCGTGCTGCTGCTCTTCATCATCGGGCTCGAGCTGCTGCCGTCCCGTCTGTGGGAGCTGCGCCGCTCGGTATTCGGGCTCGGCGCCGCGCAGGTGGTGGTGACCGGCGCGGTGCTGGGGCTGGGCGCGTGGGCGCTGGGCGTCACGCCGGGCGCGGCGGCCATCGTCGGCTTCGGTCTCGCGCTGTCCTCGACGGCCATCGGCCTGCAGATCCTGATCGAGAAGAAGCAGCTGTCGACGCCGCAGGGGCGGGCGGGCTTCGCGGTGCTGCTGTTCCAGGATCTGACCGTGATCCCGCTGCTCGCCGTGCTGCCGGTCCTGGCCGACGGACGGTCGGGGGCGGTGCACGCCGCGGGCGGTTTCTCGCCGCTGGTGACGGTGCTGCTGTTCGCCGCGGTGGTCGCGGCCGGGCGCTATCTGCTGCGGCCGTACTTCCGCGTGCTCTCGCAGGCGGGCAGCCAGGAGGTGTTCACCGCCGGCGCGCTGCTGGTAGTGCTCGCTGTCGGCGTCTTCATGCACCAGCTCGGCATCTCGATGGCGCTCGGCGCGTTCGTCGCGGGCATGCTGCTGGCCGACTCCGAGTACCGCCACGAGATCGAGGCCGACATCGAGCCGTTCAAGGGGCTCTTGCTGGGTCTGTTCTTCATGGCGGTCGGCATGTCGGTGAACTTCGGACTGATCGGCGAGGCGCCGCTCAAGGTCGCCGCGCTCGTCGTCGCGCTGGTCGCGGTCAAGGCGGCCGTGGTGTTCGCGCTGGCGCGGGCGTTCGGCGAGGAGCGGTCGTCCGCGTACGCGGTCGCGGTGGTGCTGTCGCAGGGCGGCGAGTTCGCGTTCGTGCTGTTCTCGCTTGCCGCCGGCGAGAAGCTGCTGCCCGCCGCGCTCGCCGACCTGCTGGTCGCGGTCGTCACCATCAGCATGCTCACCACCCCGTTCCTGGTGAACCTGCTGCAGTGCCTGCCGAAACGCAAGGCGTCCGCCGCGGCCGAAGGCGCCGCGCCGCCGGACGAGGACAACCCGGTGATCATCGCCGGCTTCGGCCGCTTCGGCCAGATCGTCGGCCGCATCCTCGCCACGCGCGGCATCCCGTTCACCGCGCTCGACGCCGACTCGGAACAGCTCGACTTCGTCACCCTGTTCGGCGAGAAGGTCTATTTCGGCGACGCCTCGCGCCTCGAGCTGCTGCGCGCCGCCCGCGCCGACAAAGCCTCGATCCTGGTGCTCGCGATCGACGATACCGAAGCGTCGCTCAAGTGCGTGGCGATCGTGAAGCAGCATTTCCCGCGTCTCAAGATCTTCGCGCGCGCGCGCGACCGCCTGCACGCCTACCAGCTGCTCGACGCGGGCGTCACGCGCGTCTGGCGCGAGACCTTCCATTCGAGCGCGGACATGGCGGGGCGGGTGCTGTCCGAGCTGGGACTGCCGGATTCGACGGCGGAGGAGACGGTGAACATCTTCACGATGCACGACGAGCGGCTGATGCGGCGCGCCTCGGCGCACCACGCCGACCGGGCCAAGCTGATCGAGATCGCCCGTGCCGGCCGCGCCGAGCTGAAGTCGCTGTTCGAGCAGGACCGGAGATGATTTTGTCGCCGGTGTGCCGGCGACAAAATCATAATGAATCATGCATAATAAAAACCTTCAACGACCATATCTTCATCAGGGAGAGTAACGCAATGTCAGACCGCCTTGCACAAACCAGCCGTCCCATCCATGACCTGCTCGCGCGCCGCTGGAGCACGCGCGCGTTCGACGCGAACAAGACCGTCAGCCGCGAGCAGCTGGCGAGCCTGCTCGAGGCTGCGCGCTGGGCGCCGTCCTGCAACGGCGACGAGCCGTGGCGCTACCTGGTGTGGGACAGGACGCGCGACGCGGCGGGCTTCCAGCAGGTCTTCGAGTGCCTGTCGGAGAACAACAAGAAGTGGGTCAAGCACGTGTCGCTGGTGATGCTGGCATGCGCCGGCACCAACTTCGCCGCCACCGGCAAGCCCAACCGCTGGACGCAGTACGACACCGGCGCCGCCAGCATGGCGATCGCGCTCCAGGCAGAGGCGCTGGGACTGCGCG
>CAZOQY010000128.1:0-8773 GCA_964581835.1 uncultured Streptomycetaceae bacterium
GCTGGTGGTACAGGTTGTAGGGGATGTCCCACTGCTCGATCGCGCCGGCGCGCATGATGCCGATCTCGTCGGCGATGCTGAACGCCTCGTGCTGGTCGTGCGTCACGAGCAGGGCGGTGGTCTCCTGCTGCTTGAGGATCGAGCGCACCTCGCCGGAGAGGCGCTCGCGCAGGTCGACGTCGAGGTTGGAGAACGGCTCGTCGAGCAGGAGCAGATCCGGCCGGGGCGCGAGCGCGCGGGCAAGGGCGACACGTTGCTGCTGTCCGCCGGAGAGCTCGTGCGGAAACTTCGCTCCGGCGTCGGCGAGACCGACGACCTCCAGCAGCTCCGCGACACGGGCCTCGCGCGCCGTGCGCGACAAGCCATGCAGGCCGAAGCCCACGTTGCCCGCCACGGTGCGATGCGGGAACAGGGCGTAGTCCTGGAACACCATGCCGACGCGGCGCTGCTCGGGCGGCACGGTGTGGCCGGCGCGACTCACTTCCACGCCGTTGATCGCGATGTGGCCCGCCGAGATTTTCTCGAAGCCGGCGACGCAGCGCAGCGCCGTGGTCTTGCCGCAGCCGCTCGGTCCCAGGACGCAGCCGATCCGGCCGCGCTCGAGCGAGAGCGAAAAATCGCTCAGCACGCGCCGCCCGTTGTAGCCGTGCTGGATGCCGGAGAGTTCCAGTAGAGCCGTCATGCGCCGATTATACAGCGGGGAACAAGAAGCATTCTCATTGCGTATTTCGGTGATCGATATAGAATGAACCCCTTGAATATCAGGCGATTATGCAATCGTTGACGCTCTCGCTCCGACCTCGAAGCTGGAATCCGGTTTCATTGCTCGCGGGTATGGCGGCCGGGGTGCTCGCCGTGCCGGTACTGGTCGTGCTGGGCAGCGTGCTGACGCCCAGCGGGGAAACCTGGTCGCACCTCGTCGCAACCGTGCTGCCGGAATACATCGGCAACACGTTGTGGCTGCTGCTGGGGGTCGGCATCGGCGTGACGGTGATCGGCGTCGCCACGGCCTGGCTGACGACGATGTGTCGTTTCCCGGGACGGGGCCTGTTCGAGTGGGCGCTCATCCTGCCGCTCGCGGTGCCGGCGTACGTCATGGCCTACGCCTACACCGACTTTCTCCAGTTCACCGGCCCGGTGCAGTCCGCGCTGCGCGCCTGGTTCGGCTGGGGGCCGCGGGAGTACTGGTTTCCCGAAGTGCGCTCGCTCGCCGGGACCTCGGTGATTTTTTCGTTCGTGTTCTATCCCTACGTCTACCTGCTCGCGCGCGCCGCGTTCCTGGAGCAGGCGGCAGGCATGGTCGAAGCAGGCCGCAGCCTCGGTTACGGCCCGTGGCGAAGCTTTTTCCGGCTGGCGCTACCGCTCGCCCGGCCGGGCATCGTCGCGGGCGTGGCGCTGGCGCTGATGGAAACGCTCGCCGATTTTGGCACCGTCGCCTATTTCGCGCTGCCGACTTTCACCACCGGCATCTACCGCGCCTGGCTGTCGCTGGGAGACCGGGTGGCCGCGGCGCAGCTGGCGGCCGCGCTGCTGGGATTCGTCGCGCTGGTGCTCGTCGCGGAACGCCTCAGCCGCGGCCGGGCGCGCTACGACAATCGTTCCGTGCGCCGCCGCCTGGTGCCGCAGCGGCTGCGCGGCATGTGGGCGCTGGCAGCCGTGATGGCCTGCCTCGTCCCCGTGATCGCCGGCTTCCTGCTGCCCGCCGCGATACTCCTCGAACTGGCCGTCGCGGACGGCGGCCTGCGTTTCGGTGCGCGTTACGTCAGCCTGGTGGTGAACAGCGTGTCGCTTTCCGCCGTCACCGCGGTGTGTGCCGTGGGACTGGCCCTGCTGGTCGCCTATGCTTCCCGCGCCGGCAGCAGCTTCATCGGGCTCGCCGCACACCGTCTGGCCTCGCTCGGTTATGCCGTTCCCGGAGCGGTCATTGCCGTAGGCATCCTGATCCCGGTGACGCGCCTGGATCACCTGATATCGGGCTGGCTGCTGTCGGCGTTCGGCATCTCGACCGGCCTGATACTGACCGGCGGCATAGCGGCGCTGGTCTACGCCTACCTGGTGCGTTTCCTCGCCGTCGCCCTGCAAAGCGTCGAGGCCGGGCTCGCCAAAGTGACCCCCAGCATGGACGATGCCGCGCGCAGCCTCGGCGCGGCGCCCGGGACCATCATGATGCGGGTGCACGTGCCGCTGCTGGCGCCGAGCCTGCTGATCGCGGCGCTGATGGTGTTCGTGGACGTGATGAAGGAGCTGCCGGCGACCTTCATGATGCGGCCCTTCAACTTCGACACGCTCGCGGTGCACGCCTACAACCTGGCGAGCGACGAGCGGCTGGCCGAGCTCGCCGCGCCCGCGCTGACCATCGTGGCGGTGGGCGTCGTGCCGCTGATTCTGCTCTCGCGCACCCTCGTCAGCGCGAGGCGGGAAGCCGAACGCAGGTGAAGAGAAGGGAAAAGGGAAAAGGGGAAAGGTAAAAGGGAAAATGGGCTTGCGCCCCTTTTTTTGCCCGGGTTCGAACCGTTTACTTGAAGCCCGAACGGTCGGCGATCTTCTGCGCCGTCGGCTGATTCTTGCCGACCGCACCGAGATTCAGAGAATCGGTCTTGAACTTGCCGAGGGAGGCCAGCGCCGCGTTGTCCGGCTTGACCGACGGCACGACCGGCCATTCGTTGTTGCCGTTGGCGAAATAGTTCTGCGCCGAGTCGCTCGCCAGGTATTCGAGGAACAGCACGGCCGCCCCCCGGTTGGGCGCGTGCTTCATCACGCCGGCGCCGGAGACGTTGACGTGCGTGCCGCGGTCCGCCTGGTTCGGCAGGATCACGCCGATTTTCTCCGCGACGGCTTTCTCGTCCGGCTTCTGCGATTTCAGCAGGCGAACGTAGTAATAGGTATTGCTGACCGCGAGGTCGCATTCCCCGGCCGCGGCACCCTTCAACTGGTCGGTGTCCCCGCCCTTGGGCGTGCGGGCGAGGTTGGCGGCGACCGCCCTGGCCCATTCCTCGGTTTTTGCCTCGCCCAGGTAGTTCACGAGCGAGCTCATGAGCGAGAGGTTGTAGACGTGGCTCGCGGAGCGGATGCAGATCCTGCCTTTCCACTTCGGGTCGGCCAGGTCCTCGTAGCGGGCGATCTCGCCGGGCTTAACGCGTTCCTTGTTGTAGGCGATGATCCGCGCCCGTGCCGAGAAGCCGAACCACAGCCCGTCGGGGTGGCGGTAGGCGGCGGGGAGGCGGGCATCCAGCACCTTCGACTTGACCGGCTGGAACAGGCCCAGTTGCTCGGCGCGCCACAGGCGGCCGGCGTCGACGGTGATCAGCACGTCGGCGGGACTCTTGTCGCCTTCGTTGCGCACGCGCTCGATCAGGGCGTCCTCGCCGCCTTCGATGCGGTTGATCCTGATGCCGGTCTGCCTGGTGAAGTTGGAGTAGAGCGCTTCGTCCGTTTCGTAGTGGCGCGAGGAATAGAGATTCAGCACTTTCTCCTGCGAGTGGCTGACGAGCGGAGAGGCCAGCAGCGCTGCGGCCAGCAGGCTGCTCCCAAGGGCGGTACTCAACGTATTGAACATGTTGTGAAAACTCCGATAGCGATGGCGGTTGTCCCAGAGTGGGGAAAATAATAACAAGAACGGTTCTCATAATCAATATAAATGATAACAATTCTTATTCATTGACTATTATAAATGAGAATCGTTATCATGTTAATAGCCATCCCAACGAAAGGACACCATGATGAATGCGGTTGTAGTCGGAGCCGACAGGCTGGGCAACATTCCCGAAGCGCTGGCTGCCATGGGCATCCAGATCGCCCATCACATCAGCGGGCGGCACGCGTCCCATCAGCGCAAGCTGCCCGGTCTGCCGAGGGGCACCCAGTTGCTGATCCTGCTCACGGATTTTCTCGGTCACAACACGATGCGGCACTTCCGGGATATCGCCCGGGCCAACGCGGTGCCCGTGGTCTGCTGCCGCCGGTCCGCGATTTGTGTGGCGGAATCCGTGCAGCGCTGCCTGGCGCAGCGGGGTGGCTGCCCCGGGCAGGCCCGGGCCGGCTGAGGTCGCGGGCGTATTTCACGGTGGCAGGCCGGGAAGGCCCGCGCCGGTCTGGTTGGCGTACGCCGGTCGGGGTAAGCTGCGTTACTCGACCTATGCCGACCCGGTCCGCACCGTTCTTTCTCCCGCTGGCCGCCGCGCTGCTGTTCGCCGCGGCGTGGGCGTTTGCCCAGGCCACCGTCATGGAGGTGCTCCCGCTGCGTTACCGCACCGCCCAGGAAGTCATCCCCATCATCCAGCCGATGCTCGCGCGCGAGGGCAGCGTGAGCGGCCTGCAGGGCCAGTTGATCATACGCACCACGCCCGCCAATCTCGAGGAAGTGAAGCGCATCCTTGCCAGCATCGACACCGCGCCGCGCCAGTTGCTGATCACGGTACGGCAGGACGCGGACGTCGACCGCAGCCGCTCGAGTGCCGAGGTATCGGGCAGCGTGGGCGGCGAGCACGGCCGCGTGACCGTGCCGCCGGTATCGCGCGACACGCGCGGGGGCAACGTCATCATTCGCGAGGGGGACAACCGCCTGCGTGCGAATGTCGTGGAAAACCGCAGCATGGAAAGCGATCGCAACACGCAGACGGTGCGGGTGATGGAAGGCCGGGAAGCCTACATCGGCACCGGCCAGTCCGTGCCCGTGCGCGAGCGGCAGGTGCGCCGGGTCGTGATCAACGGCCAGGTCGTGGACCAGGTTGTCGACAGTACGCAGTATCGAGACGCCAATACCGGCTTCTACGTGCTGCCCCGGCTCGCGGGCGACCGCGTCACGCTCGACATCAGCCCGCAGCGTGAATCCCTGTCGCGCCAGGTGCGCGGCGGTGTCGATGTGCAGAGCGTGGTGACGACCGTGTCCGGCCGGCTGGGGGAGTGGATGGAAATCGGCGGCGTCGGCCAGGATGCGAGCGGGCAGCAATCGGTCCTGCTGGGACGGTCCACCTCGGCCGTGCGCGACAACCGGCGAGTGCTGGTGAAGGTCGACGAAGTTCGTTGATCGGGTACGTTAATCCGGCGCGTTGAACGTGACGGGGCGCTACTGGTAGGACACCGCGGGCACGCCAGCTGACTGCGCGGCCGCCCGCCAGTTGTCGAGAAACAGCGCGACCTCGGCCGGGAGTTCGGGCTGGGCGGGTCGCTCGCGATACTCGAACAGCCGCCCGCTGATCATCACCCAAACCCACAGCGTATCGCGCTGGAGATCGGCGACGAATACCGCGCCGTCGCGCCCGGCGAGCGGCAGGCGCGATCCCGTCACGTAGACCAGGTTGCCTTGCCGGGCGATCGTCGTCGTGTTCCACATGTTGCTGCGGAAGAAGGGCATGCGCTTGCCGAGCAGCACCGACAGCCGCCGGTGCAGCAGGGCGTGGTCCCACAGCCCGGCCTCCCGGGGATACAGACCGATCGAGTCCTCCAGGAAGGCAAGCCTGCGCTCCGTTCCGGGAGGAGCGGAGGAGGCGAGGGCGTTGCCGGCGGAGAACGAGCAGCCGAGCACGATCACGGCGGCGATCAGCCGCGCGGCGCGCCTGCAAGCGGTTGCGTACGTCATCACCATGCAACAACCCTAGCCTAATTGAAGCGCGCGACAAAGAAATGTGACAGTTTTGCCGCCGCGGTGGCGGGCGGCGTAGCGAAAATGCAACTGTTACCATGCGACTTGTGGTTGATCTGGACAAGCTATTTTCCGCGTCGGGCCCGCTGGCGCGGGTCATGACGGGGTTCCGCGAGCGGCCGTTCCAGCTGGAAATGGCGCGCGCCGTGGCCGAAACGATCGCCGGCAATGGCAGGCTGGTCGCCGAAGCCGGCACCGGCACCGGCAAGACCGTCGCTTACCTGGTCCCGGCGCTGCTGTCGGGCGGCAAGGTCATCGTGTCCACCGGCACCAAGACGCTGCAGGACCAGCTCTTCGACCGTGACATTCCCGCCGTGCGCGAGGCGCTGGCGGTCCCGGTGACGGTGGCCATGCTGAAAGGCCGGGCCAATTACGTCTGTCACCACCATCTCGACCGCGCCTTGCACGATGGGCGCCTGCTGCCGTCGCTGGACGAGGCGCGGCACCTGGCCGAGATTGCGAGTTTTGCGCGCATCACGGTGACCGGCGACAAGGCCGACTGTTCCGCCGTGCCGGAGAACGCGATCGCCTGGTTTCATGCCACGTCCACGCGCGAGAACTGCCTCGGTTCAGCCTGTTCCCATTACGAAAAATGTTTCGTGATGGAGGCGCGCCGCAAGGCGCTGGCGGCGGACGTGGTGGTGGTCAACCATCATCTGTTCTTCGCCGACCTGGCGCTGCGCGACGAAGGCGTGGCCGAGCTGCTGCCGGCCAGCAATACGGTGATCTTCGACGAGGCGCACCAGTTGCCCGATACCGCGACGCTGTTTTTCAGCGAGAGCCTGTCGACCACGCAGCTCTCCGGGCTCGCGCGCGACACCCGCCTGGAGTCGGCCGCCGCCGCAAAAGACCACGTCCCGCTGCCCAGGGCGGCCGATGCGCTCGACAAGGCCGCGCGCGACCTGAGGCTCGTCTTCCGGCAGGACGGCGGGCGCCTGCCCGGGCGACAGCTCGACGGCAACCGGGATTTCGAATCGGGCCTCGATGCCGTGATGGCCGGCCTCGACCGGCTGGCCGGGGAACTGAAAGGACAGGCCGAGCGCAGCGAAGGCCTGAAGCGCTGCTGGCAACGCGCGCTGACGCTGGCGGAGGGCCTCGAGCGCTGGCGCAGCGGCGTGGACGAGACGCGCGTGAAGTGGGCCGAGCTCTTCCGCCATTCGCTGCACCTCAATTCGACGCCGCTCTCGATCGCCGGGATCTTCGGCGCCCGGCTCGAGGAGCAGGCGCGGGCCTGGGTATTCACCTCCGCGACGCTGTCGGTCAATCGCAACTTCGAGCATTACTGCGGCCAGATGGGGCTCGCGGACGCGCGCACCGAGAGCTGGGACAGCCCTTACGATTTCTCGAGCCAGGCCCTGCTGTACGTCCCGGAACGGCTGCCGGATCCCAACACGCCGGAGCATACGGAAGCCGTCGTCGACGCGGCGCTGCCGGTGATCGAGGCGGCGGGCGGCGGCGCGTTCATGCTGTTCACCAGCCTGCGGGCGATGCGCAACGGCTACGAGCGGCTCAAGGCGGCGCTGGAGGCGCGCGGCCTCGACTACCCGCTGCTGGTGCAGGGCGAGGGCTCGCGCTCGGAAATGCTGGTGCGCTTTCGCGACCTGGGCAACGCCGTGCTGGTGGGCAGCCACTCGTTCTGGGAAGGCGTGGACGTGCGCGGCGAGGCCCTGTCCCTGGTCGTCATCGACAAGCTGCCGTTCGCGCCGCCCGATGACCCGGTGCTCGCGGCGCGCATCGACCGGCTGAACCGCGAAGGACGCAGTGCTTTCTTCGAGTACCAGTTGCCCGAGGCGGTGATCACGCTTAAGCAGGGCGCCGGGCGGCTGATTCGCGACGAAACGGATCGCGGCGTGCTCATGATCTGCGATCCGCGGCTGATCGGCCGCAGCTACGGCAAGCGCATTCTCGCGAGCCTGCCACCCATGAAGCTCACCCGCATCGCGAAAGACGCAGTGTTATTTTTTACCGGTCGGGCCGCGGAGAGAGCCACCACCACGCCAGCACCAGCATCGCCAGCCAGAAAACGATGACGAGCGCGGCGCCGAAATAGTTGCGCGGTCTCGCCTGGCTGTTTTTCTGCCAGTGCGCGGCCTGTTCCCGGCATTCCGCGAGCACGTCCTGCGGCACGAGCTTCAGCACGAGCCAGATGCCGAGCGGCAGGATCAGCAGGTCGTCGAGCCAGCCCAGCACCGGAATGAAGTCGGGGATGAGGTCGATCGGGCTGAAGGCGTAGGCCACGACCGCCACGGCGAACGCTTTCGCGATGAACGGGGTGCGCGGGTGGCGGGTGCAGAACCAGAGCACCACGACTTCAGCTGCGAGCCGTCGCGCCCATTCCCGCAGCCGCTTCATAACAGCGTGATTCGTGATTGGTGATTGGTGATTCGGCTTCGCGCACCGCGCGGCCAGCCGGCCAAGGCAGGGTTTGCTGTCGATTCACGACTCACGAATCACGACTCACGCTTTCAGGCGGGCTCTGCCCACAAGTCGTGCTCGCCGGCGCGCGTGACGCGCACCCGGGCGAAGTCGCCGGGCTTCAACCCGGCGGCCGGCTCGACGTGGACCACGCCGTCGATCTCGGGGGCGTCGGCGCTGGAGCGCGCGATCGCCCCGTCGGCGCCGACCTCGTCCACCAGCACGGTCAGCGTTTTCCCGACCTTGCGGGCGAGCCGCTGCCGGCTGATTGTTTCCTGCAGCTTCATGAAACGCGCGCGGCGTTCCTGCTTCAACGGCTCCGGCACGGGGTCGGGCAGGGCGTTGGCCGTGGCGCCTTCCACCGCGGAATAGGCGAAGCAGCCGACACGGTCCAGTTGCGCTTCCTCGAGGAAGCCGAGCAGTTCCTCGAACTCGGATTCGGTCTCGCCGGGAAAGCCGACGATGAAGGTGCTGCGCAGGGTCAGGTCCGGACAGATTTCCCGCCAGCGGCGGATGCGCGCGAGATTGTTCTCGGCGCTCGCCGGCCGCTTCATGAGCTTCAGTATCCGGCTGCTCGCGTGCTGGAACGGTACGTCGAGGTAGGGCAGCAGCCCGCGCCCGGTCATTCCCTCAGTCATTCCCGCGGCCATCAGCGGGACGACTTCGTCGACGTGGGGATAGGGGTAGACGTAGTGCAGCCTGATCCAGGCGCCGAGT
>CAZOQY010000129.1:0-5881 GCA_964581835.1 uncultured Streptomycetaceae bacterium
GCGCGCGGGACGATGCACACGCCGTTGTCGTCGGCGATCACGAGATCGCCGGCGTTGACCGGCACGCCGGCGATGTGCACCGGGCCGTTGATCGCCACGGTCTCGACGCGCCACTTGCCGGTGATGAGGCTCACGCCGCGCGCCCAGATCGGGTAGCCGATCGAGCGCGCGGTGGCGACGTCGCGCGTCGCGCCGTCCACGATCGCGCCGGCCTCGCCCTGGCGTTTTCCCACGTTCGCCGAATTGCCGCCGAGGCTGGAGATGCCGACGACGCCCTCGATCACCAGCACGTCGCCGGGCCCGGCCAGGTTGTGCGCCTCGATGTCGGCCTGGCCGGACTTGCGCTGCGCCGCGCCCAGCGACGGCGGCACCGGCTGCGTGATGTTGCGCACCGTCAGCGCGGGGCCGACCATGCGCGCGCCCGGCAGCATCGGCGCGAGCGTGGCGGCGGGGATCGCGCCGTGGATGCCGAGCTCATCCATCGCGTCGGACACCGTGCCGGCGAGGTCGGTCAGCGCGAGAAAACCGTCGACGATGCCCTTGCCCGGGCGCGGGATGTCGCGCATCACGATGCGCGCGGGGTCGATCTTGCCGGTGAGGGGCTTCTCAGCCATGGGGCTGCTCCGTTGAAGTTGTCGCGTGTGCTACGGCGTCTCAGATACTACGTCGCAGATACTGCGTCTCAGGTAAATCGTCTCAGGTACTGCGTCTTATCTGCGACGCTTTATCTGAGACGTTTCATCTGCGACGCATCATCTGCGACGCCGTCACTAAAAATCGTAAAGCGCCGTCGGATTGTCGGCGAGTATCTTCTTCTGCACCCCCGCGTCCGCGGTCCACAGCGCGAGGATGTCGAGCAGGTCGCCATCGTTGGGCATGACGAAGTTGGCGGGCATGTGGCCCGGCACAGCGGGGTGCGGCCAGTCGCTGCCCCACACCAGCCGGTCGGGCGCGGCCTCGATCAGCGCCTGCGCGAACGGCGTCACGTCGGCGTAGGGGTGGGGCAACTCCGACAGCCGGTACGGCGCGGACAGCTTGGCCCAGAATTTCCCCCGCTTCATCAGTGCGAGGAGCGCCTGGAAGCCGGGATCGCCGACGCCGGCGGCCGCGGGCACGTGCCCCATGTGATCGAACACCACGTCCACCGGCAGCCTGTCGAGCCGCGGCGCGAGCTCGGCGAGGTTGCGCGCGTCGCAATGCAGCTGCACGTGCCATTTCAGCGCGGCAACGCGCGCGGCGATGGCTTCGAGGTCGTCCAGCAGCAGCCCGCTCTTCGCGAACAGGTTGACGCGCACGCCGCGGAAGCCCGCCGCGTGCAGGCGCTGCAGTTCCCTTTCGGAGACGTCGGTGTGCACCACCGCCACGCCGCGCCACGCGCCTTTCACCTCGGAGAGGGTGTCGAGCTGGCGCTCGTTGTCCATCCCGTACACGCTGGGCGTGACCAGCACCGCGCGCGAAATGCCGAGCGTCGCCAGCAGCGCGCGGTACTGCGCGATGGTGACGTCCGGCGGCGTGAACAGGCGCTTGGGCGAGAACGGGTAGCGCGCCACCGGCCCGAAGATGTGCGCGTGGCAGTCGATCGAGCCGGGCGGCGCCTTCAGCTTCGGCCGGCGCGGCGAGAGGTCCGGCCCCTCGCAGACCGGAATACCGTCCCGGTCCACGGTTTGAGCGGTTTTGGCCGCAGTCATCGAATTTACTTCCGCCTTTCGCCTTCCGACTTCCGCCTTGTCATTTGGCGTCGCGCAGCGCCTTGATCTTCTTCGCCGCCGGGCGTTCCCAGCAGCGCGTGAACCACGCTTTCAGTTTCGGCCACTTGCCGATGTCGAGCGTGTGTGCGCGGTACAGCGCCGCCGCGACGTTGAGATCGCCCACCGAGAACGCCGGGCCGGTCAGCCATTCCGATTTGCCGAGTGCGGCTTCCAGCGCGTCGAACGCCGGCACGATTTCGTCCCACGCCGCCCTGGCGACTTCGGGCTTGCGCTCGGCTTCGGGCAGGTCGGCGGTGTGCCGGCAGTAGTTCACGATCTGGCGGTCGAGGCGGTCGGTTTCCCACAGGCTCCACTGGATGACCAGCGCTTCCTGCCTCGGGTCCTTCGGCGCGAGTGCGCTGCCGTGCTTCTTCGCCAGGTAGAAATTGATCGCCATCGACTCCGACAGGATGAAACCGTCGTCGTCGATCGTCGGCACGCGGCCGTTGGGATTGATGGCGCGGTATTCCGGCGTGCGGGTTTCCGGCGCGCGCGGCAGCCAGTCCTTGTGCTCGAATTTCAGGCCGAGTTCTTCCGCCATCCACAGCACGCGGACGGTGCGGGATTTCACGGATCCATAGATGCGCAGCATGTTCTTCTCCTCCGGTTCGGTGGGTCGTGGAAGTTTACGCAATGCCGGCCCCATCGGGAAATCTCATCATGTGGTCTTCGGGCGACCGGCCTTCGCGGTAAACTCGTCACCCGTCACTCGTCACTCATCACCGGAAGGAAAGGCATGGCCGCCAACTATCTGCCCGAAGTGCTGGAAGCGGTCCTGGAAACGACCGAAGCCGAGCGCCTCGACACCGGCTTCAAGTTCACCGAGGGCCCGCTGTGGCACCCGGACGGCTTCTGGTATTTCGTGGACCTGCGCAACAACCGCCTGCACCGCATCCGGCCGGGGCAGAAGGCGGAGCTCGTGCGCGAGACGGTCGGCGGCAACGGCACGACCTTCGACCTCAGGGGCAACCTCATCCTGTGCGAGGGCGAGGCGCGCAAGGTTACGCGCATGACCCCCGACGGCAAGGTCGAGACCGTCGCCGAGCGCTACAACGGCGGCCGCTTCAACCGGCCCAACGATGTCGTGTGCCGCTCCGACGGCAGCCTTTATTTCACCGACCCCGACAAGCGCAAGCCTTACACCGAGCGAGAGATCCCGGGGCCCAAGGGCGTCGACGATACCTGGGATGGCGCGGCTGTCTACCGCGTCGAGCCCGACGGCGCCATCAGCCAGATCGCGTTGTGCGAGTATCCCAACGGCCTCGCGTTCTCGCCGGACGAAAAGACGCTCTACGTCGCCAACACGCGCTCGACGAAATACATTCATGCGATCGGGATGGACGCGGGCGGCAGGATGGCGGGGCGGCGCATCTTCGCCGACATGAACGAGGGCGCCGAGCCCGGCATTCCCGACGGGCTGAAGGTAGACAGCCAGGGCCGCGTCTATTGCACCGGGCCGGGCGGCATCTGGGTATTCGCGCCCGACGGCCGCAGGATCGGCATCATCCGCTTCCCCGAGCAGGCGGTGAACTTCGCCTTCGGCGGTCCCGACCTGAAGACCCTGTTCTGCTGCGCCTATACGTCGGTTTACACGCTGCGGGTGAAGGTGGCGGGGAATCCGCATCCCTGGTATCGCCTGAAAAAATGACGGGCGTGCTCAACCAGCTTTCCGCCGCCGAGGCCGCGCGCCGCATCGCGGCCGGCAAGCTGACGAGCGAAGCGCTCACCGCCGCCTGCCTCGAGCGCATCGCCGCGCGCGAGCAGGACGTTCAGGCCTGGGCGTTCCTGGATCCGGCGCTGGCGCTCGCGCAGGCGCGCGCGCTCGACCGCGAGGCGCCGCGCGGCCCGCTGCACGGCGTGCCGGTCGGCATCAAGGACGTGCTCGATGCGGCCGACATGCCGGGCGAGTACGGCTCGCCGATCTACCGCGGCTATCGGCCCCGGGCGGACGCGGCCTGCGTCGCGCTGCTGCGCCGCGCCGGCTGCGTGATTCTCGGCAAGACCGCCACCACGGAATTCGCCAACAACCACCCTACGAAGACCCGCAATCCGCGCAATCCCGCGCACACGCCGGGCGGCTCCTCGAGCGGCTCGGCCGCCGCCGTCGCGGATTTCATGGCGCCGCTCGCGCTGGGCACGCAGACCGGCGGCTCCACCATCCGCCCGGCGTCGTATTGCGGCGTCGCGGGACTGAAGCCCAGCTTCAACAGCATCAACCGCGCGGGCCTGAAGTTCGTCTCGGAATCGCTCGACACCATCGGGTTGTTCGCGCGCGGGGCGGAAGACCTCGGGCTCGCGCTTCACGTGCTGGCGGGACGCGCGCTGCCGGATTTCGGGGCGACGACCGGCCGCGCACCGCGCATCGGCCTGTTCCGCACGCCGCGCTGGCGCGAAGCCGATGCGGCCGCGCAGTCGGCGGTCGAGGGCGCGGCGGCGCGTTTCGCGAAAGCCGGCGCGAAAGTGTCCGAATTCGAAGCGCCGGCCGGTTACGCGCGGCTCTACGACGAGCAGGTCACGATCATGGGCTACGAGACCGCCCGCGCGCTCGCCTGGGAGCACCAGCACCACGCCGCGCAGCTGAGCGAATCGCTGCGGCCGCGGATCGAGGAGGGCTGGGCGCTGTCGCGTGGGGCCTACGACGCCGCGCGGCAACTCGCGCGCGACGGCCGGCGCCTGTTCGCCGGGCGCATGCGCGACTACGATTTCCTGGTGACGCCGGGGGCGACCGGCGAAGCGCCCGCGACGCTGGCGACGACCGGCAGCTCGGTGTTCAACCGCGTGTGGACGCTGCTCGGCGTGCCCTGCGTGACGCTGCCGTTCGGCGCCGGCCCGAACGGCCTGCCGCTCGGCGTTCAACTGGTCGGCGCTGCGGAAGGCGACATGCAACTGCTCACGTGGGCGCGCTGGGCGGAGCAGAAACTCAAGTAGGAAGTCGGAAGGGTAGCCTGCTGAGCGCGCATACTGCGCGCTCAGGCACGGCGTCTCAGATACTACGTCGCAGATACAGCGTCTCAGGTACTACGTCTCAGATACTGCGTGTCAAAACCGCGCATTACCTGCGACGCCTTATCTGAGACGCCTCATCTGCAACGCCTTATCTGCAACGCCTCACCTGCGACGCCTCTTCAGTTCGCTTTTATCCCCGCCCGTCGCACCACTTCACCGAAACGGTCGCGCGCGCGCTGCTGGTGCGCCGCGAATTCCTGCGGCGTCATCGCCGGCACCACTTCCGCGGCCATGGCGTCGAGCTGCGCCTTCGCATCCGGGCTTTGCATGATGCGGGCGATTTCCCTGTTGAGGCGCGCGACGATCGGTTGCGGCGTGCCGGCGGGCGCGTAGACGCCGGAGATCCACACCAGGTCCACGTTGACGCCCGATTCGATCAGGGTCGGCGCTTCGGGGAAAATCGGCGAGCGCGTCTTGCCCGGCACCGCGAGCAGCCGCAGCTTGCCGCTCTTCACGTGCGGGATCGCCGCGCCCAGGTCCACGGTGAAATCCACCTGGCCGCCGAGGAGATCCACCAGCACCGCCTGCGAGCCCTTGTAGGGCACGTGCACGGCGTTGAACTTCGCCTCGTGCATGATCATCTCGATGGCGATGTGCTGCAGCGTGCCGGCGCCGGCCGAGCCGTAGTTGAGCTTGCCGGGGTTGGCGCGGGCGTGGGCTAGGAACTCGGCCATGTTGCGCGACGGGATGCCGGGGCGCGCGATCACGAACAGCGCGGCGCCGGCGGTCGGCGCGACCGGCAGCAGATCCTTCGCCACGTTCGTTTCCATCTTGAAGATGTGCGGGTTGATGAGGATGGGCCCGTCGGACGAGTGCAGCAGGTTGTAGCCGTCGGGCGCCGAGCGCGCGACCGCGTCGAGGCCGATGTTGCCGGCCGCGCCGACGCGGTTGTCCACGATCACCGGCTGCCCGAGCGTCTCGCCGAGTTTCTGCGCCATCGAGCGCGCGATGATGTCGGTGCTGCCGCCGGCGGCGAAGTTCACGACCAGGCGGATCGATTTCGAGGGCCAGGCCTGGGCCTGCGCGAGCGGCGTGACGGCCAGCATCAGTGCCGCGCCGGCAAGCTGGCGAATCATCGGGTTCATGACGTCGTCTCCATCAGGGTGAGGGCGAAACCAGTATAGCGT
>CAZOQY010000129.1:5981-8714 GCA_964581835.1 uncultured Streptomycetaceae bacterium
CGCGCGACAGGAACGACCCGATGCTCAAATCCCACGGCCGCTACGATTATTCGCCCATATCGAAGCGCCCCGATTACAGCTGGCCGGGCGGCAGGCGTCTCGCGGTGCACCTGTGCCTCAACGCGGAGCATTTCGCGTTCGGCGAGGGCATGGGCAACGACTACTCGGTGCCGCAGCCGCAGCCCAACGTGCGCAGCTACGCCTGGCGCGACTACGGCAACCGCGTCGGCGCGTGGCGGCTGCTCGAATTCGCCGACGCCTACGAGCTGCCGTACGCGCTGCTGATCAACAGCGAACTCTACGACTACTGCCCGGAGCTGGTGGCGGCCTTTGCCGCGCGCGGGGACGAGATCGTCGGCCACGGCCGCACCAACGCGGAGCGCCAGACCGAGATGAAGGTGGACGAGGAGCGCCGCGCCATCGGCGAGGCGACGGCGGCGATCGCGAAGCACTGGGGCAAAAAGCCGCTCGGCTGGCTCGCGCCGTACATCGCGCAGACCCACGACTCGCTCGACCTGCTGAAGGAGGCGGGCTACCGCTACATGATGGACTGGTCGCTCGACGACCAGCCGGTGTGGTTCCGAACGAAGCACGGCCCGATCCTGTCGGTGCCGTACGCGCACGATCTCAACGACTCGGTGGAAGTGGTCTCGCGCCGCACGCCCTCGCGCGAACTGTGCGACAATCTGATCGACCAGTTCGACGAGCTCTACGCCGAATCGGAGCGCCGGCCGCTGGTGATGCCGATCGTGCTGCACACCTTCGTGCTCGGCCAGCCGCACCGCCTGCGCCAGTTCCGGCGCGTGATCGAGCACATCCTGAAATACCGCGACAGGATCTGGCTCACGCGCCCCGGCGAGATCTGCGATTACATCGAGAAGCTGCCGGCGGGGGTCGTTCCCGGCAGCAAGTAGAAGGCGAAAGTTGGAAAGGCAACTTGCCGTGAGCGCATACTGCGTCTCAGATACTACGTCGCAGATACAGCGTCTCAGGTGCTACGTCTCAGATACTGCGGCTTGAATACTGCGCCTTACCTGAGACGCTTTATCTGAGACGTTTCATCTGCGACGCCTCACCTGAGACGCATTTTGCCTTTCGTCACCTGTCACTCATCACCAATCGGAGATATCGAGCAATGCGCATAGCCATCATGGGCGCCGGCGGCATCGGCGGTTACTACGGCGGCAAGCTCGCCCAGGCCGGCAACGACGTCGCGCTGGTCGCGCGCGGGGAGCACCTGAAGGCGATCCGGGCGAACGGGCTGAAGCTCGCGGGGCCCGCCGGCGAGGAGCACATCAGTAATATCCAGGCGACCGACGATCCGTCGAAGCTCGCGCCGGTGGACGTCGTGCTGTTCTGCGTGAAGCTGTTCGACACCGAGGACGCGGCGCGCGCGATCAAGCCGTTGCTCGTCAAAGGCGGCGTGTGCATCAGCCTGCAGAATGGCGTGGACGGCGCGGACCGCATCGCCGCGGTGGTCGGCGCCGACCGCGTGATGGGCGGCATCGCTTACGTGTCGTCGATGATCGAGGCGCCCGGCGTGGTGCGTTACAACGCTCGTGCGCCCTCGATCAAGTTCGGCGAGGCCGACGGCCGCATGTCCGAGCGCGCTACCCGCTTCCGCGACGCCTGCCTGGCCGCCGGCTTCGGCGCCGAGGCGGTGAGCGACGTGCGCGCCGGGCTGTGGCACAAGTTCGTGGGCCTCACGGTGAACTCGGCGCTGAACTGCCTCTCGCGCCTGCCCGCGGGCAATCTCTACCCGGACCCGGAGATCATGGCGGTCGCCCGCACCGGCTTCGCGGAGACCGCCGCGGTGGGCCGGGCAATGGGCGTGAAGATTCCAGACGACATCGTCGAGTCGCACGCGAAGAATCACCTCGGCTTCCCGCCGCACATGTACCAGTCCATGTACCACGACCTCGTGCGCGGCAAGCGCCTCGAGGTCGAAAGCCTGTCCGGCTACGTCGCGCGCGAAGGGAAGAAGCTGGGCATCCCGACACCGTTCCACTCGCTGGCCTACGCCTGCCTCAAGCCCTACGCCAACGGCGCGCCCAAGGTCGCCACGCCGTGAAGGCGGGAATCGAAAAGGCGTCGCAGGTGAGGCGTCGCAGATAAAACGTCTCAGATAAGGCGTCGCAGGTGGGGCGCAGTATTTGAGACGCAGTACCTGAGACGTAGTACCTGAGACGTAGTACCTGAGACGCCTCACCTGCGACGCATTATCTGCGACGCAGTCTGCGCGAGCCGGTACAATCGCGGCTCACCGCAAGGCTTCCCGCCGCATGTCGACACCGCTCCTGCTTCTCAACACCCTGTTCGGCTATCCCGCGTTCCGCGGAGCGCAGGCGGAGATCATCGAGCACGTGGCGGCGGGCGGCGACGCGCTGGTGCTGATGCCGACCGGCGGCGGCAAGTCCCTGTGCTACCAGATACCCGCGCTGATGCGCGAGGGTTGCGCGGTGGTGGTGTCGCCGCTGATCGCACTCATGCAGGATCAGGTCGCGGCGCTGCTCGAGACCGGGGTGAAGGCGGCGGTGCTCAACTCCTCGCTCGATGTGCAGACGGCGGCGCAGACCGAGCGCGACTTCGCGAGCGGCCGGCTCGATCTCCTCTACGTCGCGCCCGAGCGCCTGCTGACGCCGCGCTTCCTCGAACTGCTGGCCCGCTCGAAGCCGGCGCTGTTCGCCATCGACGAGGCGCACTGCGTCTCGCAATGGGGCCACGATTTCCGGC
>CAZOQY010000130.1:0-8689 GCA_964581835.1 uncultured Streptomycetaceae bacterium
TCTTGCGGTCGATGGCGAACGAGCGGGTGAACTCGCGCTCGGAGATGATGTGGCGAAAGCCGAAGCCGCAGCAGTCGTACCACGTCGAGTAGTCGATCACCTGGGCGCCGAGCGCCTCCATGATGCCGGTCGACACCGCCACGCGGTTGCCGCCGAGAATGGCGTCGTCGTAGATCGCGTCCTCCGGCACCATCTTGTAGACGTGGCAGGCGGGGTGGATCGTCGCGCGGACGCGGCTGCAGTCGATCTCCTGCATTTGCGCGATGCGGTCGCGCATCACGTGCACCCACTCCGAGTAATGGACGACCTCCTCGGGGATCAGCAGCTTGCCGTCGACCAGTCGACCCAGCTTGCCGAGGATCTGGCGCACCCGCTCGCGCAGCTTCGCCGAGCGCAGCAGGTAGCCGCGCACTTCCTTGTAGTTGCCGAACGAGGTGCCGCAGTGCACGAGGGGATAGAAGTAGGCCGCCGGCAGCCCCTGCGCGCGGGCGGAGACGTAGGCCTGGTGGAAATTGCGCAGGAACACCGCGGCCAGGCTCTCGAGGTTGCCGATGCCCGAGCCGTGATAGTTCCATGCCGTACAGGAGGTCTGGTCGGTCTCGTCGAGGTACTCGACGCCGAGCCGGTTCATGAGCCACAGCAGCGAGGCGGGGTAGCCGGGCGTGTTGCCGCACTGGCCGCAGGACTTGTGGTGCCACAGGCGCCGCGTCGGGATCTTCTTGTCCCAGCCGTAGAGGGTCTTGACCATCACCGGCTCGTGCTCGTCCGACACGCGGTGCACGACGATCTCGCCGTCCTTCTCCAGCTGCCACATGGCGTCGCGCACGTCGTCCACGCGGTCCTTCTGGGTGAGCATCGCCCGGCGGTCGACCTTCATCTCGACCCACGCGGTCGCCGCGCGGGCGTCCTCGGGCGAGAGGTTCGCATCGCGCCATTCGGCGCCGTGGCCGGTGAAGCGCTCGCCGCAGTTGAGTTTTGATTCCATGGCTCCTCCTAGTCGTCGTTGTCCTCTTGCTGCTCGGCGAGGAAGTCTTTCCAGTCCTCGCGCTTCTCGTCCATGATGTCGGTGATCACGTCGAACAGGTTCTCGTCGATGCCCTCGAGCTGCTTCAGCACGCCGGTCTCCTCCCAGATCGTGTAGAGCTCGACCGAGGTCTTGAGGTTGACTTCCCACGCGGTGGCCGTGGTGTTCAGCGTCGGCATCGGGATCGCGCGGCGCAGGAGCTTCAGCGGCGCGTCGATCTTGGAAATGTTGGGGCCCCAGTCCGCGAAATGGTCGGGGTTGATCATGTCGGGGGAGAGCTGGTTGCCGGTGGAGATCAGTTTCAGCATCACGCGCGAGAACGGACGCAGCACGTTCTTCGCGGATTCCATCTCGTGCTTGATCGCGGTCTCGCGCATCAGCATGACGAGGCCGCCGGGCGAGTTGCCGAACGGGCAGCGCGCCGCGCAGGTGTAGCACTGTGCGCAGGCCCAGATCTTCTCCTGCATGGCGTCGTAGATGCCCTCGAGGTTCTCCGTCCACAGCAGCTGGACGATCTCGCGCGGGCTGAAGTCGTAGTAGTGCGCGGCGGGGCAGGTCGCGGTGCAGATGCCGCAGTTGAGGCAGCCGTTCAGCTCGTGGTCGTAGCGCAGATCGGACTGGAGGTCCTTGAAGATGCTCTCCAGCTTTTCGCGCGCGACCGGCGGCTTGCCCGACAGCGGGTCGCCGATATGGGTCTGCACGCGCGTGCTGTCGGCATGCGTCACGCGCGGCCTCCTAGTACGTCAGCACCTTGCAGTCGCCCTCCATCACCTCTTCGATGAGATGGGCGCCGCCGACGATGCCGGAGCATTCGGGGATGAGGTCGTCTTCCTTCATCTCGAACAGGTCGAGGTTGGGAGAGCAGCAGTAGAACTTGGCGCCGGCCTCGTGCGCGTCCTTGATGAAATCGTACACCGATTTCGGCGAGCCTTCCTTGACGAAGAGTTTCTCGGCCACGCCCTTTTTCATCAGCCGCCCGGAGGTGGCGGTACAGATGACGTCGACCTCGTAGTCCATCGCGGCGGCGACGGTCGCCTGGAAAATCGGCGCGCCCAGCTCCTCGCCGTTGCGCGGATCGGTGTTCGCCATCACGATCACCAGCTTGCCGGCCATGGTGCCCCTCCGCTTCCCGTTGTCACTGCCGTGCGAACTACTATATTAGGACTTTCTAATGAATGCAAGCCCGCGGCGGCGGCTCAGCCGGGCTGCATCCATCCCGTCAGCTGCACGAGGCCGGTCATGACCGGCACCAGCGCGTCTTCCATGGCGTGCTGCGCCGCGCGCAGTTGCGCCAGCGCCGGGGCGGGGTCCCGCGGCGCTTCGTCGAACTCCATGATCAGGTCCTCGACCATCGCCACCTTGAGCCCCGGGTGCCCCGCGAAGCCGAAGGCGCGGTCGCCGATCTGCCACAGGGCGGGGCGGTCCGCGGCGTCCGTCGCCAGCACTTTGGCGTAGGCGGGCGGCTCCGGCCAGTCGCGCATGTAGAGAGCGAGCGGGTACTGCGCCGGGAGATAGCCGTTCAGGGCGGCATTGTCGGCGCGGCGCGCGGTGGTCACCTCGAACGCGAGCGGGGACGGCACGGCGCGCCCGCCCGCGGCGATGGCGAGTATCTGCGCGCCCAGCCCGATGCCGATGACGGGGCTGCCGAACATGAGCGCGGCATGGGCCAGCCGGACTTCCTCGGCCAGCGTCGGCACGTCGCGCGTGCCCGCGGCGCCCCACACCCCCCCGCCCAGCAGCACCAGGCCTTCGCGGATCGCATCGCGCTCGGGCGGCCGCCCGCCCTCGGTGAAGGGACGGTAATAGCGGAAGCGGATGCCGCGTCCCTCGAGATGGTCCTCAATCAGGCCGAGATACTCGGCGGAGGTGTGCTGGACGACGCAGACCGTTTTCATGCGCGTCTTCGTGCCCGGCTCAGCGGGCCTGCGCGATCGCGTCTTCCACGACCTTGCGGAAGTCGGCGGGGGCCGCCGTGAGCAGGCCGACCTCGGCCTGCGCGAAGAAGCGCTCGACGGCGGCGCCCGCGTCGGCGACCGCGACGCTGCGCAGCGCCGCTTCCAGGTCGAGCACGGTGCGCGGCGGCGTGACGAAGAAGTCGCCCGTGATGAGCGCCTCGCGGATGCGGTCACGGCGCGCGCCCTCGAGCCGGATGTGCGCCTCGATCGTGCCGCCGGCGCAGGTCAGGCAGGCCGAGAGCGTCTCGCCGTCGGCGGCGGGCTCGTCGATCTCGGAGACGAAGGCGTCGGTGCCGATCTCCTCGTCGTGGAGCCGCGCGGCGAGGGCTTCCTCGTGACCGGTGATCGCGCCGGCGACCGGGGAGATGCCCAGCCGCTCCGAGAAACCCGCCAGCAGCGCCTCCCTGACCGCCGCCAGCGGCGGCGCGGCGCCGAGCAGTTCCTTCAGCGTCGCGACCCGCTGCGCCGCCGAATCGAGCGCGCGCTTCTCGAGCTTGGCGCGGGGCACCTTGAGCGCGGCGAGCATGTCGGCGGGGTTCATGTCCACCAGCACCGTGCCCTGGAAGAACAGCGTGTCGCCGTCGAAGAAGCCGCCGGTGCCGCTCACCTTGCGCCCGCCCACCTCGATATCGTTGCGCGGCCGGTACTTCGCATCGACGCCGAGACGGGAGAGCCCGGCCGCGGCCGCTTCGCAGATGCGGCGCGTGAATTCCGCCAGCGAGCTGATGCCGAGGGTCGAGCGGTTGAAGACCAGCTCCCAACCGAGCTGGCCCTCGTCGAAGTAGATCGCGCCGCCGCCGGTGATGCGGCGCGCGACGCCGACGCCATTGGCGCGGCAGTGGGCAAGGTCGATCTCGCGCGACAGCGCCTGGTGGCGGCCGACCAGCGCGGTGGGCGGAAAGCGCAGGAAGCGGATGGAGTCGGGAATCTTCCCGGCCTTGTGCGTATCGATCAGTGCCTGGTCGAACGCAATCTGCCGGCGCCCGTCGCGCACGCCGGTGTCGATCACGCGAAAGACCGCCGCCACGCCGCGCCCCCTTCAGACCTGCCGCAGCTGGCGCCGGATCCTGCGCAGGTCGGTCTTGCCGGGCTGGAACGGGAAGCTCGCGATGTTGCTGGGCGGCGAGTCGCCGTAGGGGCGGTCGCAGGCGGAAACGTCGTCGCGGAACTTGCCGGGGCAGCCGGAGGTGCGGAAAGCGATGCCCTCGCCGACGATCGTCTCCAGCTCCGAAGCGGGGAGTCCGTAGTCGACCACGCGCCCCTGCCCGTCGAAACGCATGTTTTCGACGCGCCCGCCACGGTAATCGATCAGGTAGCGGGCAAGCTGGACGCGGCGCCACTGGTCGCGCGGTGTTGCCGGCAGGTGGTCCATCAGCGAGCCCTTTTCGGGGAAGAAGCAGAACATATGGCTGTGGCCGCCCAGGTCCACCAGGCGCTGCACCAGCGTCAATACGTCGTGCTCGGTCTCGCCCATGCCGACGATGATGTGCGCGCCGAATTTCTGCGGGCCGAAGATGTCGCGTGCGTCCATGAGGATTTCCCAGTACTTGGCCCACGAATGCGGCGATTGCACGCCCTTGCCGCGCGTGCGGTCGAAGATGGCCGGCGTCGCGGCATCCAGCGCCACGGTGAAGATGTCCGCACCGAGGTCGTGCAGGCGCGCGACGTCTTCGCGCGACATGGTCGTCGGGTTGGAGAGTATCGACACCGGTATCGTCTTCGGATCGATGCGTGCCGTCCACTGCTTCAGCACCGTGACCGTGTCCTCGTCCGAGCGCGGGTGGGTGATCATCGAGATGCACATGCGGTGAAACGGGCTCGCGGCGCCGTCGCGCGCGACGATGTCGATGGTCTGCTCGAGCGGCACCGCCGGCCAGTCCACCCGGATGAAGTTGCGATCGGCGTAGTCGCGCTCGGCCTCGCGGTGTCGCGCCAGCCCGCAGTAAGCGCAGTTGGCGCGGCAGCCTTCGGGGTAGCTCAACAGGAGGTTGAGGCAGCGCGTGCACGCGCAGCGGTGCATGCGGCCGTTCATGATGCCGAGCGTGATCGCCGCTGCCGTCGACATCTGCACGTACTCCGGCGAGCGCATGTGCGGCGTGAGGATGTTGTAGTTCGGCAGGTAGACGCCGTGCGGCGCCACGTTGTTGACCTTGACCCGCGCCCCGTTCTTCATCTCGCGCGGGGTGGCGGCGGGCGCGCGCGGCTGCATCGCGGCGGCGGTGTTGGTGTCCGCCGCGGCCGCATCTGCGGCCGGGTCCGCGGCGACCGATGCGGTTTCGGGACGATAACAACTCATTTTCCGTTCCTTCCTTTGCGGTGTCGGGCGTCAGGCCCAGTATTCCGGATAGGCGATCCAGCCGCGCCGCCACGCCGCGCGGTCGGGCGGATTGGCTCCTCGCGAGCGCATGGCCAGTTCGCGCCTGCGCTGCACGGCCCGGCCGAGCGCCCGCTCGAACACGCCGCGCAGCTCGTCTTCATAAGCCTCGCCGGCATCGCGGTTTCCCGCGATCCACGCCGCCGCCGTCTCGCCCGCTAGCCGGCCGGAATAAACGGCGGCGGGAATGCCGGCGCCGGTCACCGGGTTGGTGAGGCCGGCGGCGTCACCCGCCAGCAGCGCGAGCGTGTCGCCCAGTGTGCCCCACGGCTTCAGCATGCCGCCGGCGGGAATCGCGCCGCCGGTGCGACCGAGGATTTCCGTGCCGACGCGCCCGGTTCCGGCCAGCGTGGCGTGCAGGCCGGCGACGATGTTCTTGAGGCTGGACCGGTGTGCCGAATCGACCCCGGCACCCACGTGCGCGATTTCGCCCTTGGGGAACAGCCAGCCGTAGCCGCCGGGAATGCCGGCCGAGAGGAAGATGTCGGTGGCTTCATGGGGTTCGAGCAGCGAGACGGTGATCTGGCGGGTTTCGAGCAGATCCCGGTTGACGTTGCCGATGCGGCGCCCGACGGCGGAGCGGGGGCCGTCGGCGCCGACGATCACCGTGGCCGCGAGACGATGCCCGTCGGAGAGTTCGATGCGCCCGTCGGGCGAGATCGCGCGCACGCTGGCCCCGAAGCGGCAGTCCGCGCCCGCCTGCACGGCTGCCTCGACGAGCCTCGCGTCGAATGCGGCGCGGTCGAGCATGTGGCCGGAGAAATCCGTCTTGGTGTCCGGCGCGTCTTCCTCGATGAACGTCGCCATGGCGCGGATCGACTGGCGCACCGAGTCCGCGAACCCCCGCGCCTCGGCCCCGATCATCGCCGGCACGAACTCCGCGCACTGGACCGGCAGGCCGGGCACGCGCTTGCGTTCCAGCGCGAGGACTCGGCAGCCGCGACGCGCCGCTTCAGCGGCCGCGCTGGCGCCGGCCGGGCCGAGGCCGATGACCGCGACGTGGTAGCGGGGGTCAAACCCCATTGGACATGCCATCGGGCATAAGGGGTCTGACCCCTTTTTCCGTCGCGAACGACTCGCGCCGCTGGAGCTTGATCGTCTGGCCGGTGCGGATCGAGCAGCAGGCGTGTTCCTGCACTGCCGGGCGGCCGATGGCCGTGGCGACCGCCAGCGTGCCTTCGGCCGGAAAGGCAATGCCATCGAGGCCCGCCATCACGGCGTAGGCGTCGGTCACCCGGCGGTGCAGGCCGGCCGGCCGCGCGCAGCCCAGCAGCACCTGGCGGTCGGGCAGGCGCCGCCTCGCGTCGAGAAAAACCCGGCCCACGTCGCTCGTGCCGGGCGTCCGGAACGTGTCCGGCTTCGTATAGAAGGGCATGACGACCACCAGCACCAGGGAGTGGATGCGATGCCGGCTGACGATGTCGAGCGCGTTCGCTTCACCGAGCAGGTGCCCGTAATGCAGCCCGATGACGATATGCGGGACGACTTCCATCGAGGTCGAGCACAATGCGGCCAGCGTCGCCTCGAAGTCTTCCACCGGGCGCTCGAGATGGTAGACCTCGCTGATCGTTTCGCGCGCGCCGATGACGTCCATCATCGCGGTGTCCACGCCCGCCGCTTCCATCCCGCGCGCGCGCCGCTCGTCGAGCAGGGCCGAGTGGATCGCGACCCGGAGGTGCGGAAAATCGCGCTTCAGTTTCTCGATGACGGGAAAGTACCGCTCGTAGCGGATTTCGTTGCGGCGGTTGGAGCCGCCGGAGAGCAGGAAACCCTGGAGGTTGTCGTGGACGACCATTTCCCGCACCTTGCGATCGAGCATCTCCGGGCTGGTGGCGGGAATCATCGGTTCGAGGATCTTCGCCTGGCAGTGATCGCACATCAGCGCGCAGCCCGCGGCGGTCACCGAAAAGGCGGGGAAACTGTTTTTGCCGCAGCCGCTTACCTCGCAGCTCGAATACGACTTGAAGGTGGGGGTGGAGAAGCGGATCTCGCGGCCGGCCGTCCGGCGCGCGTCCCGTTCGAACTCGGAGACCAGGCCGGCGTCGAGTTCGGCGTCCTCGAGCGCTTCCACCGCGGCAAGCTTGTCGATCCAGCTCATCGCGCTATAGTATTCGACTTTTCTAATACAACAAAGGCACCGGCGGTTTCTCCTATACTGCGGGACGGAGGGGGCGGCACATGACTCGCATCACGAGGCGCGCCTGGCTGGCGCGGATGGCGGGTGGCGGCGCCGTGCTTGCCGCGGGCATGACGCTCGCGCGGCTGGCGCTGGCGGCGGGAACGATTCCGCCCGGCGTCGCCCGGGTCAAGGGGGAGGCGCGCATCAACGGCAAGCCCGCGCTGCAGGGCATGGAAGTGAAGCCCGGCGACGTGATCACCACCGGGCCCGGCGCCGAACTGGTGTTCGTCGTCGGCCGCGACGCCTACCTCGCGCGGAGCAATACGCGCATCGAACTCTCCGGGGATGCGGCGCGTCTCGTCGTGCAGGGGCTGCGCGTGGTGACCGGGGCGCTGCTCTCGGTGTTCCAGCCGGGCCAGCCGAAGCGCATCCAGACGATGACGGCGACGATCGGCATCCGCGGCACCGGCCTCTACGTCGAGGTCGAGGAGAAGCGCACCTACGCCTGCCTGTGCTACGGCGAAGCGGAGCTCGTGCCGGTGGACGAGCCGAAGGAAGCGGAGGTCGTGCGCACCACCCACCACGACCAGCCGCGCTACATCTACGCCAGGGGCATGCCGGCCATGATGGAAAAAGCGCCAGTGGTGAATCACACCGATGCGGAGCTGATCATGCTGGAGGCGCTGGTCGGCCGCGTGGTTCCGTTCATGGCGACGGGCGCCTACTAGCCGTCGCGTGCTGACGATGCCGGACGCAAAGCCGCCGCTCGTGCCCGGGGACCTGGAGCCGGCCTCCGCCGGCAAGCCGCGTCGCTTTCCCTGGGCGGCGCTGTTCACCATCGCGGCGCTCGCCGCCGTCGTGGCCGCGGTGCTCATTCCGTCGCGCGCGGATTATGCCGACCGCGCGCAGGTGGCCGAGGCTTTCGCGGCGCTGGGCGGCGCCAAAACGCCGCTCGCGGAGTTCTACGCGAACAACGAGCGCTGGCCCGCGTCGCTGGAGGAAATCGGGGTGCGCGCCGCGGGCAACGACGTGGGCAAATACGTGCAGTCGATCGCCATTACCCGGGGCGCCGGCGGCAAGGGCGGGATCGAGCTCACCGCCACGTTGAAAACCGAGGGCGTGGATCGCCGGGTCGCGGGCAAATCGGTCGGGCTGTCGTCGACGGATGGCCGGACCTGGCGCTGTGCCGCCGGCACTGTCCCGGAGAAGACGCTGCC
>CAZOQY010000131.1:0-8617 GCA_964581835.1 uncultured Streptomycetaceae bacterium
CCCGGCCTCGCCGCAGGCGGAACTGCCGCTGGAGGCGGGGACGCCGCCACCCGCGCAGAAGCAGGCCTGAGCCGGCCTCCACGCGGCACCGCGATGACCGAAGACACCTTCATTTCCCACCTGATCGAACTGCGCGACCGCCTGCTGCGCGCGCTGATCGCGGTGGGCGTGGTGTTCCTGTGCCTGTTCCCGTTTGCCGCGGAACTCTACGACCTGCTGGCGCACCCCCTGATGCGCGCGTTGCCGGAGGGAACGAAGATGATCGCCACCGGAGTGGTCGCGCCGTTCCTGATCCCGGTCAAGGTCGCCATGATGGTCGCGTTCGCGCTGGCCCTGCCGTACGTGCTGTACCAGGCCTGGGCGTTCATCGCGCCGGGCCTCTATATCCACGAGAAGCGGCTGGTGATCCCGCTGGTGGTGGCGAGCACCGTTCTGTTTTTCGTGGGCGTGGCGTTCTGCTATTTCTTCGTGTTCGGCGTCGTCTTCGACTTCGTCTACCAGATCGCGCCCAAGAGCATCTCGGTCGCGCCGGACATCGAGAACTATTTCAGCTTCGTGATCACCCTGTTCCTCGCGTTCGGCGTCACCTTCGAGGTGCCGGTCGCCGTGCTGATCCTGGTGCGCATGGGCGTGGTGACCGTGCAGCAACTGCGCGACATCCGTCCCTATTTCATCGTGGGCTCGTTCGTGATCGCCGCGGTCGTGACGCCGCCGGACGTCGTCTCGCAGCTGCTGCTGGCGGTGCCGATGTGCCTGCTCTACGAGGTCGGGATCGTCGCGGCGATGCTGTTCGGCAAGCCGCGCCCGGCGTCCGACGCGCCGGCGGAGGAGCCGGACGCCAAGCCCTAGCGCGCCGTCGAATACCTTAGAGGCCGTATCGAAATGAACGATACGGCCCCTGATGTAGGGGAGTATGAGGGGAGTATCCCCTCATATTGTTACCGCCCCTTATTATTGTTGCGGTTTCCGCGCCGGGGGCAGCGGGCGCCGGCCGACGGTGGCGGCCAGTTCGGATTCGGACTGGTTGCGCGTGATCTTCAGGCGGGCCTGCTGGCCCGGTTGCAGCGAAGCGATGCTGTTGAGCATTCCGGTGGAATCCGCGACCGGCCTGCCGTTGACCGCGGTCAGCACGTCGCCGGGCTTCATGCCGGCCTTGTCGGCCGGCCCGCCGCGCTCGACGTGGGTGATCAGCACGCCGCCGGTCGCCGGCACCTTGAACGACTCGGCGATTTCCCGGGTGATGTCCTGCACGCCAACGCCGATCCAGCCGCGCGTCACCGAGCCTTTCTGGATGATCTGCTCCATCACCTGCCGGGCGGTGGAGACCGGGATCGCGTAGCCGATGCCCATCGACCCGCCGGTCTGGGAATAAATCGCGGTGTTGATGCCGACGAGGTTGCCGGATGCGTCCACCAGCGCCCCGCCGGAGTTGCCGGGATTGATCGCCGCGTCGGTCTGGATGAAATTCTCGAACGTGGTGATGCCGAGGTGGCTGCGCCCGAGGCCGCTGACGATGCCGAAGGTGACGGTCTGCCCGATGCCGAACGGATTGCCGATCGCGAGGACCACGTCGCCGACGCGCAGCTGATCGGCTTTCGCGAAAGTGATCGCGGGCAGCGCCTGGTTCTCGACCTTGAGCACCGCGAGGTCGGTCTCGGGGTCTGCCGACGACGCGCGCCTGCAGTTTGCGCGAATCGGCGAGCGCGACCTCGATCTGGTCCACCGACTCGACCACGTGATGGTTGGTCAGGATATAGCCCTGTTCGCTGACGATCACGCCCGAGCCCAGCCCCTCGCGGCGCTGCGGCCCGGACTCGACCTGTTCGCCGAAAAAATAGCGCAGCAGGGGGTCGTCCATGAACGGATGGCGCTGGCGCTTGACCTCCTGGCTGGTGAAGATGTTGACCACGGCGGGCATCGCCTTGCGCGCGCCGTCGCTGAAGGACGCGGTCGCGCGCGCCGGGGCGTCGGACGGCGGCTCCTTGACCGTGACGACGCTGCTGCGCGCGTTCCAGGCGAGCAGATCGGGGCGCAGCGTCGAGACCACGAACAGAACCGCGAGGCAGACGGTCGCGGTTTGGGCGAAGACGAGCCAGAGCTTGCGCATGGGTCAGGAATTCGCCGGGCAGGCGCCCGCCGAATTCCTAGTAAAAAATGGCTTTCGGCAGCACAAGCACGGGAACTGCAATGCAAATCTTTTCATCAATTTTTGCGTGAGTCGGCGGGGCAGACGGCCTGCCGCCCTCGCTTTCGCAGAATTATCACTGAAATGACGCCGGATTACTTGTGCGTCGATGCGCGAACTCGCGGGACGATGTCGTCCACGGCTTTGAAAAAATGGCGGGGCGGCGGCGTTGGTGCGAAATGCCCGCATTGACCGGAGGAGGCGGCGAGTCGCAACCTCATGATGTATAGCCATTTTTTCACATTTCTCTTATGTTTCCCGGCGCACTTGTGTAAAATGTCGCTTTTTTCGGCAACGGGAAGAATCGTATGGCTGACAAAGAGTTGGATCAGGGCAAGCGGCGTTTCCTGCTCGCGGCCACGGGTGCCGCCGGCGGCATCGCCGGCGCGGCCGCGGCGGTGCCCTTCGTTGCCAGCATGCTGCCCTCGGAGCGGGCCAAGGCGGCCGGCGCGCCGGTCGAAGCCGACGTGAGCAAGCTCGAGCCGGGCGAGAAAATGGTGGTGGAATGGCGCGGCAAGCCGGTGTGGATCGTGCGCCGCACGAAAGAGATGCTCGCGGCGGCGAAGGCGGACGAGGGCAAGGTCGCGGACCCGGCGTCCGCGAAGCCCATGCAGCCGGACTACGCGAAAAACGAATTTCGATCGATCAAGCCCGAGTACCTGGTGCTGGTCGGCATTTGCACCCATCTGGGCTGTTCTCCCGTGGACAAATTGCAGCCCCAGGCCGAGGCCTTTGCCGCCGACTGGAAAGGCGGCTTCTACTGTCCGTGCCACGGCTCGCTGTTCGATCTCGCGGGCCGCGTCTACAAGAACAAGCCGGCGCCGGACAACCTGGAAGTGCCTCCGCACAAGTACCTGTCGGACACGCGCATCCTGATCGGCGAAGACACCAAGGGGGCGTGAGGACATGGCAGCCGCGGAAAAACAACCGGTCACGATCACCTGTGCCGGCCCGCTGAACGGGCCGATCTCCGGCGTGCTCACCTGGGTCGACCAGCGCTTCCCGATGATGTCGCTGTGGCGCGACCACCTCGCCGAATATTACGCGCCGAAGAACTTCAACTTCTGGTACTACTTCGGCTCGCTCGCGATGGTGGTGCTGGTGCTGCAGATCGTCACCGGCATCTTTCTGACCATGCATTACAAGCCGGATGCGGCGCAAGCCTTTGCATCCGTCGAGTACATCATGCGCGACGTGCCCTGGGGCTGGCTCATCCGCTACATGCACTCGACCGGCGCTTCGGCTTTCTTCGTCGTCGTCTATCTCCACATGTTCCGGGGCCTGATGTACGGCTCCTACCGCCAGCCGCGCGAGCTCATCTGGATCATCGGCATGCTGATCTACCTGTGCCTGATGGCGGAGGCGTTCTTCGGCTACCTGCTGCCGTGGGGCCAGATGTCGTACTGGGGCGCCCAGGTGATCGTCAACCTGTTCGCCGCGCTGCCGGTCATCGGCCCGGACCTCTCGCTGTGGATTCGCGGCGACTACGTGGTGTCGGACGCGACGTTGAACCGCTTCTTCGCGTTCCACGTGATCGCGATCCCGCTGGCGCTGCTCGGGCTCGTCGCCGCGCATATCATGGCGCTGCACGAGGTGGGCTCGAACAATCCGGACGGCGTGGAAATCAAGAAGGTGAAGGATCCGAAGACCGGCCACCCGGTCGACGGCATCCCGTTCCACCCGTACTACACGGTGAAGGACACGCTGGGCGTGGTGGTGTTCGCGATCGTGTTCTGCGTGATCATGTTCTTCATGCCGGAGATGGGCGGCTATTTCCTGGAATACAACAACTTCATCCCGGCCGATCCCCTGAAGACGCCGCCGCACATCGCGCCGGTCTGGTATTTCACGCCGTACTACTCGATCCTGCGCGCGATTACCGAGGATTTCATGTGGGTGCTGGCGGCGGGCGTGATCGCTTACGCCGTCCTGGTGATCCGGACCGCGCGCGTCCCGGTGGTGCGGGTCGCCGCCGCCTCGATCAGCGCCGTGCTGCTGGCCGGCTTCTTCGTCATCGAGCCCAAGGTCTGGGGCGTGGTGATGATGGGCGTGTCGACCCTGATCTTTTTCCTGCTGCCGTGGCTCGACCAGAGCCCGGTCAAGTCGATTCGCTACAAGGGGGCGCTGTGCAAGACCGCGCTGGCGATTTTCGTGATCACGTTCCTCGCCCTCGGCTACCTCGGGACGCTGACCGTGACCGAGGGGCGCACCCTGGCGGCGCAGGTCCTGACGCTGATCTATTTCGCCTACTTCCTCCTGATGCCGTGGTACACCCGCATGGACAAGACCAGACCCGAACCCGCGCGGGTGACGGGATGAGGAGCGCCGCGATGAAACTGGCCGGAATGATCATGGTCGCGCTGTTCGCCGTGCCGCTCACCGCGCCGACCGTGGCCCTGGGCGCCGGGGACGTGAAGCTCGAGCGCATGCCCGTCGACGTGAAACCGAACGACCCGGTTTCGCTGCAGCGCGGCGCGCAGGTCTACGTCAACTACTGCATGGGCTGCCACAGCGCGGGCTACATGCGCTACAACCGGTTGCAGGACCTGGGGCTCACCGACCAGCAGATCCGCGACAACCTGATCTTCACCGGCGCCAAGGTCGGCGACCTGATGACGATCGGGATGGCGCCGGGCGACGCCAGGCAATGGTTCGGCGCGCCGCCCCCGGATCTCACCGTGATCGCGCGTTCCCGCTCCTCGCACGCGGGCAGCGGCGCGGACTGGCTCTATACCTACCTGCGCGGTTTCTACCGCGATTCCACGCGCCCCACCGGCTGGAACAACACGGTCTTCCCGAACGTCGGCATGCCGCACGCGCTGTACGCGTTGCAGGGCGAGCAGGTGCTCAAGACCGAGGTCGTTTCCATGCCGCGCGGCAGCAAGGGCGAAGTGGAGAAGCACGAAGTGCAGAAGCTCGTGCTGGCGAAGCCCGGCGCCATGAAGCCCGCCGAGTACGACCGCCTCGTCGCCGACCTCGTGAATTTCCTCGCCTACATGGCGGAACCGGCCAAGCAGGACCGCACGCTGATCGGCATCTACGTGCTGCTGTTCCTGTCGCTGCTGTTCGTGCTCGCCTACGCGCTGAAAAAAGAGTACTGGAAAGACGTTCACTGATGAGCGGTAAGCGGCGGGCGGCGTCATAGCCGTCCGCGGTCCCGCTGTCGTTTTCTCACCCTTACCGCCGTCACGGCCCCCTTACCGCTCATATGATGACCCTCTATTCGGGTACTACCTGCCCCTTCAGCCAGCGCTGCCGCATCGTGCTCTACGAGAAGGGCATGGATTTCCAGATCGTCGACGTCGACCTCTTCAACAAGCCGGAAGACCTGGCGGTGATGAACCCCTACAACCAGGTGCCGGTGCTGGTCGAGCGCGACCTCATCCTCTACCAGTCGAACATCATCAACGAGTACATCGACGACCGCTTCCCGCACCCGCAGCTGATGCCGGCGGACCCGGTCATGCGCGCGCGCGCGCGGCTGTTCCTGTACCGCTTCGAGAACGAGATGTTCGTGCACATCGAGGCGATCGAGAAGGGCACCCAGAAGCAGGCCGAGAAGGGGCGCGCCATCATCCGCGACAACCTCACCCAGATCGCGCCGGTGTTCGCCAAGCAGAAGCACATGCTGGGCGAGGAGTTCACCATGCTCGACGTGGCGATCGCGCCGCTCCTGTGGCGTCTCGACCACTACGGCATTTCGCTGCCGAAGGCGGCGGCGCCGCTGATGAAGTACGCCGAGCGCCTGTTCAGCCGGCCCGCTTTCATCGACGCGCTCACGGCGTCCGAGAAGGTGATGCGGAAATAAGGCGCGAGGAGAGGCGGCGGATGATCCGGTGACATCGGTTTCGCGCCTTATTTCCAATGGCTGAAAAATCCACCAAACCCTATTTGATCCGCGCCATCCACGAGTGGTGCTCGGATTCCGGGTTGACGCCCTACATCACGGTGCAGGTGTCGGACGGGGTGCGGGTGCCGATGGAGTACGTGAAGAACGGCGAGATCGTGCTGAACGTCGGCAACGACGCCACGCACCGGCTCACCATCGGCAACGATCTCATCCAGTTCTCCGCGCGCTTCAACGGCGTCTCGCGCGAGTGCTCGATCCCCCTCGAGGCCGTCACCGGCGTCTTCGCCAAGGAAAACGGGCAGGGATTGTTTTTCCCGAAGGAGAGCGCGCCCGCCGGCGCTGCGGCGTCGCCTGCGCCCGAAACCACCCCGCCTGCTGCGCCGCCCAACGGCGGCAAGCCCAGACTGCAGGTAATAAAATAGTAGCGGAATCAATGCGCTAGCGCCGTCCTGGACTGCGGGCCGCTGCCATCCGGCATTCTTTACACTCCATCGGCCGCGGTGGAGAATAGTCCGCGCTTTCCCGGAAAAAAGGCGGCGCACCGACGTCGCTAGGGAACGCATGCTCAGCGCTTCATCAACTGAGGAGTGTCCATGCTTTCCCCAGAGGAACTGAAACAGGTATTGCCCGCGGAATCCACGCTTTTCCCTTCGCCGATACCCGTGCAATGCGTGTCGAGCGACGAGTACATGCCCTGTCCGCAGACCGAGCAGCAGCGGGAATTCGAAGCGCGGGTGAAGGAATACGGCGCCGAGCTCGCCCGCAAGCAGGGCGTCAGCCGGCGCACGTTCTTCAAGAGCGCGGCCGGCATGGCGGCGGCCTTCGTTGCGATGAACGACACCTACGGACCGCTGTTCGCGGTGAGCCGCGCCGAAGCGGCGACGCCGGAAATGGCGAACGAGCGCGCGAACGCGTTGAAGAACCAGTACATCATGGACATGCACACCCACTTCCTGCGCGACGATACGCCGATCAAGGCGTTCATCGCCCAGCGCGCGACGGTGGGCAAGCTCGGATGGAACCCGGGGCTCAAGGATAAAGAGCAGACCATCGACGACCTGAAGTTCGGCAACTACTTCAAGGAAATCTTCCTCGACAGCGATACCAAGGTCGCGTGCATCAGCGGCTCGTACTCGGTGGACGAGAAGTTTTCCTTCCTCACCAACCAGATGAAGTTCGACGCGCGCGCGAAGGTGAACCAGGAGGCGGGCACCAGGCGCATGTTCTCGCACGCGATCCTGACGCCGGGGCGCGACGGCTGGCTCGCCAAGGTGGAAGAGGAAAACGAGAAGCTGCGGCCCGACTCGTGGAAGGGTTATACGATCGGCGACAACACCAACAAGCACCTCTCGAAGTGGCCATGGCGCCTCGACGACGAGAAGCTCATGTACCCGTTCTACGAGCGGCTGGTGAAGTGGAGCAAGGAGCGCCCGTCGCTGGTGAACGTGTGCATCCACAAGGGCCTGTTCCCGCCCGAGATCGAGGCCAAGTTCCCGCACCTGCTGCCGTATTCCGACGTGCGCGACGTGGGCAAGGCGGCGAAGGACTGGCCGCAGTTGAACTTCGTCATCTACCACTCCGGCTGGCGCTGGACCGGCCCCAACGCGCCGAAGGAAGCCTGGGCGCATTTCGAGAAGACCGGCCGCATCGAGTGGGTCACCGATCTCGCCGAGATCCCGGAGAAGTACGGCGTGAAGAACGTCTACGGCGACCTGGGCCAGCTCTTCGCCTGGACCACCACCGCCAACCCGCGGCTGGGCGCCGCCGTGATGGGCACCCTGGTGAAGGGGCTGGGCGCGTCGAACGTGGTGTGGGGCACCGACGCGGTGTGGACCGGCGCGCCGCAGTGGCAGATCGAGGCGCTGCGCCGGCTCGAGATCCCGGAAGACATGCAGAAGCAGTACGGTTACCGTCCGCTCGGGCCGGCCGACGGCGCGGTGAAGAACGCGATCTTCGGCGGCAACAACGCGCGGCTCTACCGCGTCACGCCGAAACAGCAGGCCGAGATCGTCGGCGACCGCGTCGCGCAGATCAAGGAGACCTACGAGAAGCAGGGCCCGGGGCGCAGCAACCTCGCCTACGGCTACGTGAGCAAGGCCAGGGCCTAGTGACGCTCCAATAAGAAAAACGGCGCTGCCTCGGCAGCGCCGTTTTTCTTTACAGGTTCCGCCGACGGATTTCCTTGATGACGGCGCTGTTGTCGAGCTCGCCCTCGCCGGCGGCGACGCAGCCGTCCATCAGCGCCTTGTAGGTCTCGCCGAAAGGCAGCCGCTGCTTCACGCGCCGCGCCTGCTCGAGCATGAGGGTGAAATCCTTCAGCGACTGGTGCACGTAGCCCTGCGGCGAGAATTCCCCCGCGACCATTTTCCCGCCCTTGATGTCCATGACCTGCGAGTAGGCGGCGGATTCGCGCGCGACCGGGAGGAAAGCGGCGGGGTCGAGCCCCATGCGCTCGGCGAACACCAGCCCCTCGGCGAGCCCGGCGCGGTTGATGCCGAGGATCAGGTTGATCGCGAGCTTGGCGCGCCCGCCGTTGCCGGCGGCGCCGAGGTGGTGCCAGCGCGGGCAGATGGCCTCGATGA
>CAZOQY010000132.1:0-8616 GCA_964581835.1 uncultured Streptomycetaceae bacterium
CGCGGCGAGGGCGGGAAGTTCGAGGATTTCGTCTCGGAAGTCGGCCCGCGGCCGTAGCGTCAGGGGCGGCGGGCGACGACCCGCAGCCACTCGGTGCCGGCCGGCACCGTCGGCGCGGCGATGCCTTCCTTGTTGCGCGCGCTGCCGGACGCGACGGCCAGCAGGTCGAACGAGAAGCCGGCGTCCTCCAGCAGCTTTCCGATCTGCTCCAGCGACTGCACCGGATAGTTGTACTGCCGCCGGGCGTAGAGGCCGGCCGCGCTCGCGAGCTCCCCGGGATCGATTCCCAGCCGGTCGCGTTGCTCCGTCGCGATGCGCAGCACCGCTTTTTCGAAGCTCGCGACCTGGTTCGGCGGAAAGCCGATCTTTCCGGGGCCGTCGCCGGGCCGCAGGCGGCTCGAGGTGACCAGCGCGCCGCCGGGACGCAGTGATGCGTGCCAGCTCGCGGCGAGCGCGGGCCAGCGGGCGGCGGGGAAACGGCTCAGGACCGAGTCGGTGCAGATCAGGTCGTAGGCGGCGCCCGGTGCGTGGTCGAGGAGGTTGGCGCGCACGGTCCGGATCTGCCGCCCCGCGCGCGCGGCGTACCAGCGGTTCAACTCGAGCGGCGTCTCGCAGACGTCCACGACGGTGATGGAGGCTTCACGGCCCTCTAGGGCCTCCAGCACGAGCGAGAGCATCGCGTAGTCGGCCGTTCCCGCGATCTGGATTGCCGGAGACGCGCGGCGCCCGGCGAGATCCCGGACCGCCTGGCGATAGAAATCCCCGCGCTGCCGCGCCGAGCTCGCGAGCCCCATGATCCGCAGGTGCTGCCAGATGCGGTGGTACCACGAGCAGTCGCCATCCGACTCCGGGTCCTTGCCGCAGCGCGCCGGCGCGATTTTCCACGCGAGCGGCGCGCTTTCGAGCAGCGGTTCTTCAGGCGGGTTCATCGACGCCGCATCATAGCCGTCGCACGCGGCGCGAGTCGAGCGCGATGCTAAGATGGCCCGGCGATGGACCACGATCTCGGCCCGGTGCGCTCGGCGATCGCCGGAATGGTCTGGCCGGGGGTGCCGGCCGGCGTCAACGCGGCAATGCTGGCCGTGCTTCACCAGCTCGACCAGACGCAATGGTGGACGCCGGACGAGCTGCGGCGGCACCAGTTGCGGCAAGCCACGGCTCTCCTGCAGCACGCGCACGAGACGGTGCCGGCGTACCGAGAGCGCCTCGCCGCGGCCGGCTACCGGCCGGGCATGGAAATCACCGACGACGGGTTCGCCGCGCTGCCGCGCGTGACGCGCGCGGACGTTCACTCCAGCGGCGACGCCTTCCGCAGCACGCGCGTCCCGCAGTCCCACGCGCCGGTGATGGAGGGCCAGACCTCGGGCTCGACCGGGATGCCGGTGCGCTTCCTGTCCACCGAGGTGACGCGCTTCTTCTGGCAGGCCTTCAACCTGCGCGACCACCTGTGGCACCGCCGCGACCCCGTGCTGAAGCTGGTGGGGATCCGCCCCGACCGCGGGCCCGTCGATCGCGCGGGCCGCAGCGGCGCCGGCTGGGGGAGGCCCCTCGACGACATCTTCGCAACGGGGGCATCGGGTGTACTGCACAGCGCCAACACCATCGACCGCCAGCTCGAGTGGCTGGCGGAGCAGAACCCGGATTACCTGCTGACGCTCGCCTCGAACCTGCTGGAGCTGGCGCGCGAAGCGCGTCGCCGCGGCCTGCGCTTTCCCCGGTTGCGCGAAGCGCGCACCTACGGCGACGTGCTGCGCGCGGAGGGGCGCGCGGAGTGCGAAGCGCTGCTGGGCGTGAAGGTGGTGGACATGTACACCTGCCAGGAGGCGGGCTACCTCGCGCTGCAGTGCCCGGAGAGCAGCCACTACCATGTGCAGGCCGAGGGCGTCATCGTCGAGCTGCTGGACGACCGCGACCGGCCGTGTGCGCCCGGGCAGGTGGGCAAGGTGGTCGTCACCGCGCTTCACAACTTCGCGATGCCGCTGATCCGCTACGAGGTCGGCGACTACGCCGAGGCCGGCGCGCCGTGCGCCTGCGGGCGGGGTCTGCCCGTGATACGGCGCATACTGGGCCGCGAGCGCAACCTCGCCGTCGCGCCGGACGGCGGCAAGTTCTACCCGACTTTCGCGGCCGAGGTCTGGGCGGACATCGCGCCGATCCGCCAGATCCAGCTGGTGCAGAAGTCGCGCACGGACATCGAGGTGAGGCTGGTGATGCCGCGCCCGCTCACCGGGGACGAAACCGGCCGGCTGGCCGCCGCGTTGCGCGGCTGTCTCGGCCACCCCTACACGCTCACGTTTGCCCGCGTGGACGGGATCGCGCGCACGCCGGGCGGGAAGTACGAGGATTTCGTCGCCGAGCCCGGCCTGTAACGGACCGTCTCAGAAGCGGGTGCGGATCACCCGCTCGCCCGGCCGGCGGTCCTTCCCGATCGCGCGGAGATCGCGCACCAGGTAGACGCGCTTGAGCAGCCGGTCGCGCCCGTCGTAGCGCGGCGTGAACGCGCTGCGCCCGTGCGCCGCGCGGTCGTTGTCGATGACCAGCAGATCGCCCGCGGCGAGCGGCACGCTCCTGCAAGCGCGCTTCGCGGCGCGCTTCACGGCCGCCAGCGCCGCGCGCGCCGGCGGGGTCAGCCCCGCCATCAGGTCCAGGTCGTAGCGCAGCCGGGGGTCGCCCGGGTCCCCTTGCAGCACCGGCAGCACCGGGCCGTTCGCCTTCTCGGTGGCGAGATTGCCGAAGCTGTAGTCGATGCCGGTGCGGAACACGGGCTGGAACAGGACCGGCAGGTGGCGCGCCGGCAGCAGGGGCAGTATCCGGCTCACGCTGGCGATCTCGGTCCGCGCGCGGCCGCCCGGGTCGGGACGCAGGCAAAGCAGCAAGACGTGGCTGGGCAGATGGGGGTGAAAGCAGCGCTCGGTATGCAGGGCGAGGGCGACCTTCGAGCCCGCGGCCGACTGCTCCCGCTCCTGCGAGCGCTCCGGCGTGACGTCGTGAAACAGGGCGCCGTTCTTCTCCTGGAGATAGCCCACCAGTTCGCCGAGGCGGCTGGCGATCAGCGCCAGGCAGGTTTCCGCGCCGCCCGCGGCCGGCAGGCCGCGCAGCAGCAGGTAGCCCTCGGGATTGCCCGCACCGGCGAAGGCATCGAGCACCCGCCGCAGGCCGGCCGGCAGGTCTTTCGCCGCCCGCGCCGCCTGCTGCACGAACCTTCTGCTGTCCTCATAGGGGTGGGCAGACAGCCGCGCGCACAGGCCGAGCAGGCGGTCTCGATGCGGCGCGCAGTCGATGACGGCTGAACGGCGAGAGGCCGGTCGCTTCCTGCGGGCGCTGGCGGTCATGCGCGTGCCGCGTCCAGCAGGTAACGCGCGGTCAGGTTGTCGAGCAGCGCGGAGCCGGTGGAGACGAATACCCGTGGCCGCAACGAAGCCTTCCGACGGGAGCGGTAGACGTCCAGCAGGTCGGAGACGGCGCGCCTGCGGGTCAGCCCGCCCTCGACCCACGCCCGCAGATCGCCGAAGCGCAGCGAGTCGAGCGTGTCGCAATAGAGTTCCGCCCGCCGCGCCCATGCCGCGTCGAGCTCGCTCTGCTCGTCGGTATCGGCGCCGAGGCTGACGACCAGGTTCGCGCCCCACCCGGCGACCGCCCGGATCGGCCGGGCACTGGTCGTGGCCAGGACCACGACGTCCGCGCGTTCGACGCCGGCCAGGGGCCGCGCTTCGCAACGGACGCGGGGAAAACGGGTGGCGAGCCAGGCGGCTGCCTGGCGGGCGCGCTGCGGAACGACATCGCAGAACGCGACGCGTTTCACGCCCGTGGCAGCGACCGCATAGAGGGCGGCGTAGGTGCCGACCCGGCCGCTGCCGACGACGACCATCTCGCTTCGTCCGCGGGCGAGGGCATCGATCGCCAGCGCGGCGCAGGCGCCGGTGCGCGCCGAGGACAGCAGGCAGGCTTCCATGACCGCGCAGATGAAATTCTCCTGTGGGTCAAGCACGAGCAGCTTGCCCACCGTGATCTGGTCGGGCACGGTCCGCTGCAGCGTGTTGGTGCCGATGACCTTGACGATCTTGGTGACGCTGCCGCCGCGGCGCACCTCGCAGGGCATGACGCGAAAATCCCCGTGGTTGCGCGCGTCGGGGAAGAGCTGCTTCGGCGGCAGCACCAGCTTCGCCTTGCCGGTGGCGATGGCGCGCAGGGCCGACCTGACGGCACGCACGTAGCGGGCCGGGCGGGCGACGAGCAGCGCATGGACCTGCGATTCGGTGAAATACCGGAAGGGCTCCGGGCTCACTCGGAACGCGCCACCGGCTTTCGGACGGCGGCGCCGGCGGGAAGAGGGGGATTGCTTCATGCTTCGATCGGCCACGACCGCGGGCTTACTTGCCGACGATTTTCTTGTAGCGCTTCATCCACTCGTCGGCCTGGGCTTCGGCCAGGCGGACCTGGTCCGCGCTCATGCCCTTGCCGATGGTTTTCAGCGCCTCCTCGGACACGTCGTCTCCCTGCAGCGCCGCCACCTTGACCCAGTAGTAGGCGCGCACCGGGTCGCGCTCGACGCCCTTGCCCTCGTAATAGAGCAGGCCAAGGTTGCGCTGCGCCTGCACGTGCCCGCGCTGGGACGCGCGGGTGAGCCATTGCGCCGCCTGGGGGTAGTCGGGTTCGACGCCTTCGCCCCTCGAATAGATCACGCCGAGATTGAACTGTGCGCCGGGGTCGTTCTGGGCGGCGGCGAAGCTCCACCACTTGCGCGCGGTGTCCATGTTCTTCGCGACGCCGTAGCCGCGCGCGTACATGAGGCCCAGGCTGGTCTGCGCGCGCGCGTCGCCCTGTTTCGCGAGCTTTTCGTACCAGACGGCGGCTTCCTTGAAGTCCTGCTCCACGCCGCCGCGGCCCACGTAATACATCTCGGCGAGCTGGCGCGTCGCGGAGCGGTCGCCCGCGGCGGAGCGCACCTTGAGATCCTCGGTGTTGATCCTGTCCTGGGCCGGCTTGTCTTGCGCGGCAGCCAGGCCGAGGGATCCCGCGACCGCGAGTGCGCAGACAAGCCGGCCAATATTAAACGCGTTCATATACTGCACAACGGAAGGAATATTGATGGCGTTCGTCAGCGGCGGACGACTCGGATGATACCTCGCGCCATTCCGCGGCGTCGAAACCGGGCATCACGGTGTCCCCCGCGATTTCCGCATCGACCGTCGTCAGGTAGAGGCGGCCGGCGCGCGGCAACGCCTGCGCGTAGAGCTCGGCGCCGCCGATCACGAAGATCTCGCTGTCGTCGCCGCAGGCGGCGATGGCTTCGTCGAGGGAGTGCGCGATTATTGCTCCCGACGCACTGTAACCGCGCTGGCGGGTGACGATCACCGTGGTGCGGCCGGGCAGCGGGCGCCCGATCGAGTCCCAGGTCTTGCGCCCCATGATGATGTGATGGCCGAGGGTGATGCGCTTGAATCGCTTCAGCTCCTCGGGCAGATGCCAGGGGATGGCGTTGTCCGCGCCGATCACGCGGTTCCGCGACATCGCGACGATGATCGAAATGCGTGATGGGTGATGGGTGATGGGTGATGCGTGCGATTCCCCCTCGGGTTTTTCCGCATTACCCATTACGCATTATCCATTACCCATTACGGGGTCAAACGGCGACGGGGGCCTTGATGGCCGGATGCGGATCGTAGTTCTCGAGGGTGAAATCCTCGTACTTGAACTGGAAGATGTCTTTCACGGCCGGGTTGAGGCGCATCACCGGCAGCCGGCGCGGGCTGCGGGAGAGCTGCTCGCGCGCCTGGTCGAGGTGATTGAGGTAGAGGTGGGTGTCGCCGAAGGTGTGCACGAAGTCGCCCGGCTTCAGGCCGCATACCTGCGCCACCATCAGGGTGAGCAGGGCGTAGGAGGCGATGTTGAACGGCACGCCGAGAAAGAAGTCGGCGCTGCGCTGGTAGAGCTGACACGAAAGCTTTCCGTCTGCGACGTAGAACTGGAAGAAAGCGTGGCAGGGGAGGAGCGCCATCTTCGGCAGGTCGGCGACGTTCCACGCGGAGACGATCATGCGCCGGGAATCGGGGTTCTTGCGGAGCTGCTCGATCACCTGGCTGATCTGGTCGATGTGCGAGCCGTCGGGCGCGGGCCACGAGCGCCATTGGTGGCCGTAGACCGGTCCCAGGTTGCCGTTCTTGTCCGCCCACTCGTCCCAGATGGTGACGCCGTTCTCTTTCAGGTAACGCGTGTTGGTGTCGCCCTTCAGAAACCACAGCAGTTCGTGGATGATGGACTTGAGGTGCACTTTCTTGGTGGTGAGCAGCGGGAAGCCGGCGTCGAGATCGAAGCGCAGTTGCGCCCCGAAGACCGACAGCGTGCCGGTGCCGGTGCGGTCGTTCTTGCGCGCGCCGTGCTCCAGCACGTGCCGCATCAGGTCGAGGTATTGGCGCATTCGCCGGAATTCTAGTTTATTTCACGGCTGTAGGGCTGCTTCAGCATCCAGTTCGTGATCGCCTCGATCGTCGCCGCTTCCCGCCCGAGGAAGCCGTGCTCGCTCATCGCCTCGCAGGGGGCGGACTGTGCCGGCGATCCGCCGGAAACCGTCACCAGCGGGTAGCGCTCGGACAGGCGCCTGGCCGGGGCGTAGGGTGTATAGGCGCAGCCGTCGTCCGCGTGATGCACGAACAGCAGCGGTGCCGGGATGGCGGCGTAGTCGAAGCCGCTCAAGCCCGGCTGGCGGTTGCTGGCGAGGAAGAGCGTCGCCGTGAGCACAACGCCGTCGACCGATTTCCCGAGGCGGCGACCGGCCGATGCGGCGGAAACGGTGCCGCGGCTCGTGCCGACCAGGAATACGGGCAGGCCGGGGAAGCGTGTTTTCAGGTCGGTGACTACCTTGCCGATGTCCTCGGCATGGGCCTCGCTCAGCCGGAAATAATCGTCCATGCCGCTTGCCCGGTCGGAGGGCGCGTCCATGACCGCGGCAGCGATGCCGCCGGCGGCCAGCAGCCGGCGCGAGCGCACCAGGAAATTGCCGCGGTCGAGGATCCTGCGAGCGGTCTCGCGCTCGAGGTCGGTCTTGCCCGCGCCGCCGGGAAACAGGATCGCCACGGCGCGCGCCTTGCCCGACTCCGGCACCGACAGCAGGTAGGACTGCGTCACGCCGCCACGCGTGGAGAGGCTGATGATGTCCTCCGCCAGCGGCGCGCCGCAAATGTGCAATAAAACCAGCGCGAGCACGATGCGATGCATGTCCCGATTGTACTACCCGCGCGCCGCCGGCAATGAAAAATTCCGGCCGTCCACGCGACGGCCGGAATTTTCGGGAGGGCTATATAATCGGCACTCATCCCCATCGACGATTGGACTCTCCATGCTGGCGAAGCTCGAGCAGACCGCTGCGCTTTTGACCGAGAGCGATCTCAAGAAGACGAAGCACGTACTGATCGTGCTGCCGAAGCTGTCTTCGCCCGGCGGGCTGCGCGGCATCCCTGGCGCGGAAGCGCTCTCGGCGGCCCTGGCGCGGCGCAGGAAGAAAATCGCCGATCTGGCGAAGGCGCCGGTTACCGCCGATGTCGGGCGGGGCGTGCTGGCATCGTGGGTGGTGCTCGATCCGGCGCAACCGGTTTTCGAGCAGCAGACCCTGTTGCGCAAGGGCTTGCAGCCGCTGCTGTCCGAGAAACCGGAAACCATCGCGATCGGCGTTTACGGCCCGGCCGCCCGCCGGCGGCAAGCCGCGGAACTGGCCGTGTTTGCGGCCTGGGTGAACGGCGCCCGGTTGCCCGATCGCAAGAAGAAAACGGAAGGGGCTGCGCTGCAAACGATATCCCTCCACGGCTATCGCGCGCCGGACGGCTTTGCGCGGCAGCGGGCGGTCGCGCATGGCAACCTGCTGTGCCGCGAGCTGACCGTGCTGCCGCCCAACGAGCTCAATCCGGGAACCTATCGCAAGCGCGTGCGCGAGCTTGCCGGGAAACGCGGCTGGCGGCACGAGGAGTACGACATGAAGCGGCTGCGCCAGATGGGGGCGGGCGCCTTCGTGGCGGTGGCGCAGGGCAGCGCCGCGGGCGATGCCGCGATCGTGCATCTTACTTACCGCCACCCGCGGGCGAAAAAATCGTTCGCCGTCGTCGGCAAGGGCATCTGCTACGACACCGGCGGCACCAACCTCAAGCCCGCGCTCTACATGCAGGGCATGCACAAGGACATGAACGGTTCCGCGGTGGCGCTCGGCATCCTGCTCGCCGCGTCGGAGTTGAAGCTGCCGGTGCGCATCGACTGCTGGATGGCGCTTGCCCGCAACGACATCGGACCGCGCGCCTATCACCAGGACGAGATCGTGACGGCGCTGAACGGCACTACCATCGAGATCGTCCACACCGATGCCGAGGGGCGCATGGTGCTGGCCGACACGCTGGCGCTCGCCGCGCGCGACAAGCCGGATCTCATGCTCGATTTCGCGACGCTGACTGGCAGCATGCACACCGCGCTGGGCGAGCGCTACAGCGGCTTTTTCGCGACGGCCCCGGAACTCGCGCGTCGCGCGGCGGCGGCGGGCAGCGCGACGGGGGAGCGGCTGTGCGCGTTCCCGATGGAAGCGGACTATGAGGAGGCGCTGGACAGCGAAATCGCGGACGTGAAGCAATGCGCCCC
>CAZOQY010000133.1:0-8606 GCA_964581835.1 uncultured Streptomycetaceae bacterium
GTCCTTGGGCGTGCGGATCTCGCCCTCGATCGAGTCGCCGGTGTGCAGGTTGAAGCGGCGGATCTGCGAGGGGCTGACGTAGATGTCGTCGGTGCCCGCCAGGTACGAGGTGTCGGGCGAGCGCAGGAAGCCGAAGCCGTCGGGCAGAACCTCGAGCGTGCCGCCGCCGTAAATCGCGTCACCTTTCTTGGCCTGGTTCTTGAGCAGCGCGAAGATCAGCTCCTGCTTGCGCATGCGGTTGGCGCCGTCGACCTCGTTCTTGACGGCCATGTCCAGAAGTTCGCCGACGTGGAGGTTTTTTAGATCGGATAAATGCATGGCATTCGACCCTGGTTGGGTAGGTGCGGAGGGAGAAGGAGGAGGAACGACACCAGCGTCGGGTGCGCCCGTGTCCAGCGGAGGTTGCGGCTGGGGGGCCGGGCGGCTGTCGCCCTGACGCTTGCGGAGAAGGAGCGGGGCTTTAGATGTGGCTGTCAATAAACGCCGTTAGTTGTGATTTGGACAGGGCGCCGACCTTGGTCGCTTCCACGGCCCCGTTCTTGAATAGCATGAGGGTAGGGATGCCGCGGATGCCGTACTTCGGCGGCGTGGCCTGGTTCTCATCGATGTTCAGCTTCGCGACCTTGAGCCGGCCGGAGTATTCCTTCGCCACCTCGTCGAGGATGGGGGCGATCATCTTGCACGGCCCGCACCATTCGGCCCAGTAGTCCACCAGCACCGGCGTCGGCGACTGGAGCACTTCGGGCTCGAAGCTCTGATCGGTCACGTAATGAATATGCTCGCTCATGGAAACTGGACGCTCGGGGTTCTGTCGGAAAGCGCCACGGAAGTGGCGGTGGTTGCGGGTGGTTAAGTCGTGCGGCAGTGGGACTTGCACCATTATGCTAGCGAAATTTCCCTGCTTTGCATAGGGGCAAGGCCGGGCGGCAGAGGCCGTCCCGTCTGTTAAAATAGGATCCTTCCCTGAAAATTCAAGCCAGGCCGAAATACCGAAGGAATACTATGACTTACGTCGTAACCGAGACCTGCATCAAGTGCAAGTATACCGATTGCGTTGATGTCTGCCCGGTGGACTGCTTCCGCGAGGGTCCCAACATGCTCGTCATCGATCCGGACGAGTGCATCGACTGCACCCTGTGCGTTGCCGAGTGCCCGGTGGAGGCCATCTTCGCCGAGGACGACGTGCCCGACAAGCAGAAGCACTGGACGAAGGTGAACGCCGAGCTCGCCAAGGTGTGGAAGCCGATCATCGAGAAGATCCCGGCCCCGGCGGACGCGGATGAATGGGCAAAAGTCAAAGAGAAAGAGCATCTGCTGGAGAAATAAAATGAGAATTCCTGCCGCCGTCGTTCTGTTCGCAGTGCCTGCATTGGTGCTCGGTCAGCAGCAGGTGGTCCGGCCGCCGGTCGCGCATTACTGGGTCAACGTCGACACCGCCGCCGGCATGACGATCCCGGGCATGGGCGGGATGGGCGGCCTCGGCGGGATGATGGCCGGCATGATGGGCGCCCCGGGCGCGCAAAGCGGGCGCAGCCTGGTGCTGCAGCTGGGCTCGCAGCGCCCTTCGGCCGACGGCCCGCGCGCCGATCACTACATTCCCTCGGGCATGAGCATGGGGCCGTCGCTGCCCCTCGTGACGCCGCGCCAGGCGCCGGCGCGCGAGCGCGGCGAACATCGCGACATGCCGGAAGGCATGGAGCAGCCCAAGGGGCGCATGCTGATCTACTGGGGCTGCGGCGAAAACGTGCGCGCCGGCCAGCCGGTCATCATCGATTTCGCGCGCGTCGCGCAGGGGCAGACGCCGCCCAACATGGTCTCGCGCCGCGTCTCGATCCCGAACCCGCCTTCGCCCTCGCGCGCGAAGACCTACGGCGACTGGCCCAACCAGCAGGATTCGAAGTCGGTCCCGGCCAGCGCGTCGCTCAAGGGCGACCACCAGATCAAGGGCAACTACACGCCCGACATCCAGTTCTCGCTCGGCGAGGGCCAGGACTTCATGGACCGCGTCGAGCTCGCCACCGCGGCGCGCGGCGCCGGCGCCGTGAACGTCGCCTGGAATTCGGTGGGCAACGCGACCGGCTACTTCGCCACCGCGATGGGCGGCGACGGCAACGACGTCGTCATGTGGTCCTCGAGCGAGGTGCAGGAAATGGGCGGTGCGCTGATGGGCTACGTGCCGCCGTCCGAAGTCGCGCGCCTGATCCGCGAGAAAGTCGTGCTCGCGCCGTCGGTCACCGACTGCACCGTGCCCGGCGAGGTGGTGAAGCGCGCCGGCGGCTCGCCGTTCCTCAATTTCATCGCCTACGGGCCGGAAGCGAATTTCGTCCACCCGCCGCGCCCGTCGGATATCAAGCAGCCGTGGGAACAGGTCTGGGCGGTGAAGGTTCGCTTCAAGTCCACCGCCTCCACGCTGCTCGGCGAATCCGGTGGCGGCGGGCGCCGTTCCACGCGCGCGCCCGCCTCGGGCAAGCCCCCGAGCCAGGCGCCCGCGGCCGAGGCGGGCGAAGCGGGCGGCGAGCAGGCCGCAGGCGAGAAACCCGCAGCGGGCCCCGACCCGGTCAAGGAAGGCATCAACATCCTGCGCGGCATCTTCGGCCGGTAGCGACTACCGCCGGGGTGCCTCGCATGTAGCGAGATGCGAGACGACCTCGCGCAACGCATTGACTCCGGCTGCGCGGTCGTCACCCCGAACCGCCGACTCGCCGCCGGCTTGAAGCGCGCCTACGACGCGCGGCAGGCCGCGGCCGGGGAAACCACCTGGCCCACCGCGGACATCCTGCCGTTCTCGGCGTTCGTCGAGCGCGCCTACGGCGACGCGCTCTATTCCGGCGCTGCCGCCGACCTCCCGATCCTGCTTGCGCCCGCACAGGAACTGGCGCTGTGGGAGGCGATCATCCGCGAATCCGACACGGGCAAGTCCCTGCTCGCGATTCCGGAGGCGGCTGCGCTGGCGCGCGACGCGTGGCAGCTCGCGCATGCCTGGAATCTGCTGCCGCGGCTCGGGATATTCCCGCTCAACGACGACGCCAGGGCGTTCCGCGAATGGGCGCAGCGCTACGAAACCGCTACCCGGCGCGATCGCCACACGGACCGCGCGCGCCTGCCCGACGTCGCCGCGGCGCGGCTTGCACAGCCGGACGTCCGCAAGCCGCCGTCGCTGGTGCATTACGGCTTCGACCTCGTCATGCCGCAGCAGGCGGCATTCTTCCAGGCGCTGTCGGCTGCCGGGTGCGAGGTAAGCGGCGCCGGGCCGCAGCCGCGCGGCGGCGCGCGCCTGCGCATTGCCTGCGCGGACAGCACGGAAGAGATACGCCGCGCGGCGGCGTGGGCGAGGGCGCGCCTGGAAGCCGCCCGGCCTGAAACCGGCGCCGCGCCGCGCATCGGCGTCGTCGTGCCGGACCTGGCAAAGCACCGCAAGACGATCCAGCGCGTGTTCAGTTCGGTCATGGAGCCGGACTACGCGCTGCCGGGGCGCAAGCATCCGGCGCTGCCGTTCAACATTTCGCTGGGCGAGGCGCTCAATTCGTACCCGCTCGTCAACACCGCTTTTCTCGCGCTCGAGCTGGCGGGGCGCGAAATCGACTTCGAGCGCGCGAGCCGGCTGATCCGTTCCCCCTTCATCGCGGGGGCGGAATCCGAATTCGAGCGGCGCGCGCGGCTCGATGCGAAATTGAGAGAGCGCGCCGAACCGGTCGTCACGCTCGACCGCCTGCTCTTGCTGATCGAGCGCGAAGACGCGGACTGCCCGGTGCTCGCTAAGCGTCTCGCGTCGCTCGCCGAATTCCGCAAGGCGCGCCTGTTCGGCGGACAGCCGCCGTCGTCGTGGGCGAAAGCGATTTCCGAGGCGCTGAGCCTCGCCGGCTTTCCCGGCGAGCGCGGCCTCGACTCCGCCGAGTTCCAGGCGCTGGCGAAATGGCACGAGCTCGTCGCCGATTTCGCGGCGCTCGACCGCGTGCTGCCGCGCGCCCGGTACGCCGACGCCGTGTCGCGGCTGCGGCGCATGGCGGCGGACGCGCTGTTCCAGCCGGAGACGCCCGAGGTGCCGATCCAGGTGCTGGGCGAGCTCGAAGCCACCGGCATGGAATTCGATCACCTGTGGATCATGGGCCTGTCCGACGAGACCTGGCCGCGCGCGCCGCGCCCGAACCCGTTCCTGCCGGCCGAGCTGCAGCGCGCCGCCGGGGCGCCGCAGGGATCGGCCGCCGGCATGCTCGAGCTCGCGCGCCGGCTGACCGGGGAGTGGCTGTCGTGCGCGGACGAGGTGGTGCTGAGCTACCCGCTGCGCGAGGACGACCGCGAGTTCAAGCCGAGCCCGCTCATCGTGGCAGTGCCCGAGGGCAGGCTCGCGTTGCCCGAGTACGCGAGCTACCGCGGCGCGGTGCACGAACTGCGCAGGATCGACCGCGTCGAGGATGCCCGGGCGCCCGCGCTTTCCGCCGCGGCCGTGGTGGGCGGCGGCACGACGGTGATACGCGACCAGGCGGCGTGCCCGTTTCGCGCGTTTGCCCGGCACCGCGTCGGTGCCGAGAGTCTGGCGGCGCCGCACGCCGGGCTCGACGCCGTGGAGAGAGGCACGCTGGTGCATCGCGTGCTGGCGCAGGCGTGGGCGCAACTGAAGACGAAGAGCGCGCTCGACGCGATCCCCGGTGACGAGCTCGACGCGCTGCTCGATCGGGCGGCGGAGGAGGCGGTTGCGCGCATCCGGCGCGATCGGCCGACCGTGCTGTCGGGCCGCTTCGCGGACATCGAGCGGCGGCGGCTGGCCCGGCTCGCGCGCGAATGGCTCGAGCAGGAGAAGCGGCGCGCCGGCTTCACGGTGCTGGCCACGGAAGACAAGCGCGCGATCGAGATCGGCGGTCTCGCGCTGAACGCGCGGCTCGACCGCGTCGATGCGACCGACGACGGGCGCCGCATCGTCATCGACTACAAGACCGGCAAGGCCTCGCCGGGGACGATGCTGGGCGAGCGGCCCGACGAGCCGCAGTTGCCGCTCTACGTGATCGGCGCCGAGCCGGATGCGGCGGCGGTGGCGTTCGCGCTGGTGAAGGCGGGGGAGATGGGTTATTCCGCATTGGCGCGGGACGAAGACCTGCTGCCGGATACGAAGGCATTTTCGGAGTCGCGCTACCGCGATCGCCACGGTTCCTGGCAGGAAGTGGTCGCGGCCTGGCGCGCCGACCTCGCGCGCCTCGCCGCCGGGTTCGTCGCGGGCGCGGCTGCGGTCGATCCCAAGCAGTACCCGAACACGTGCCGCACCTGCGACGTGAAGCCGTTCTGCCGCATCTACGAGCGGCTCGAGAATACCGCTGTGGAAGATGCGGAGGAAGACGCGGAATGAGCGCCACGGCGATACCGGACCTTGCCGTCCGGCGCAGCGCGCTCGATCCCGCGCGCTCGTTCATCGTGCAGGCGCCCGCGGGCTCCGGCAAGACCGAGCTCCTGATCCAGCGCTACCTGGGCCTGCTCGCGACCGTGGAGAACCCGGAGGAGATCGTCGCCATCACTTTCACCCGCAAGGCCGCGGGCGAAATGCGCGAGCGGGTGCTGGCAGCGCTGCTCGATGCGCGCGCCGGCAGACAGGGGAAGAGCGAGCACGAGAACACGACGCTCAGGCTTGCCGCCGCCGCGCTCGCGCGCGACTCGGCCGGCGCGTGGGGAGTCACCGACAACCCGGCGCGGCTGCGCATCCAGACTATCGACTCGCTGTGCGCCGCGCTGACGCGCCAGATGCCGATGCTGTCGCGCTTCGGCGCCCAGCCCGAGAGCATCGAGGACGCCGCCGAGCTCTACGCCGAGGCGGCGCGAGCGACGGTCGAATTGGTCGAGGGCGAGGACGCGGCGGCGCGCGACGTCGAGCGGCTGCTGTCCCACCTCGACAACGACGTCGGGCGCGTCGAGAAACTGCTGGCCGGGATGCTGGCGCGCCGCGATCACTGGCTGCGTCACGTGCACGGCAAGGAGCGCGACGACCTGGAGTCGGCGTTGCGCAACGCGCGGCGCGACGCGCTTGCGCGCCTGCGCGAGCGGTTTCCCGGGGAATGGACGGTCGAGCTGAAGGCCGTCGCCGATTTCGCGTTCGGCAACCTCGAGCGGGGAGAGTTCGGGGATGACGGCGAGGGCTGGATGCAGGTCGCCGGGGTGTTGCTGACCGCCGATGACGAGTGGCGCAGGACGCTCACGAAGAACCAGGGGTTTCCCGCGGGCAAGCCGGCGCAACCGTGGAAGGAGCGCGCGCTGGCGCTGATTGCGGCGTTGCGGCCGCACGACGCGTTCCGCGTCGCGCTCGCCGACATGCGGCGGCTCCCACCGGAGAGCTATACGGAGGCGCAGTGGGGCGTGCTGGGCGCCATCACGCGACTGCTGCCGCTCGCGGCCGGTCAACTGAAGCTCGCGTTCCAGGCGCGCGGCCAGGTCGATTTCGCCGAGGTCGCGCAGCGCGCGGTGTTTGCCCTGGGCGAGATCGGCGAGCCGAGCGACCTCGCGCTCGCGCTCGATTACCGCATCCGCCACCTGCTGGTGGACGAATTCCAGGACACCTCGATCAGCCAGTACGAGCTGATCGCCCGGCTCACCGCCGGCTGGGAGCCGGGCGACGGGCGCACCCTGTTCGCGGTGGGCGATCCCATGCAGTCGATCTACCGTTTCCGCGAGGCCGAGGTCGGGCTGTTCCTGCGAGCGCGCGCCACCGGTATCGCCGGCATTGCGCTCGACCCGGTCGCCCTGTCGGCCAATTTCCGCTCGCAGGCCGGCATCGTCGAGTGGGTCAACGCGACCTTCAGCCGGGTCATGCCGGCGCGCGAGGACGTCGGTACCGGCTCGGTGCCGTACACGGCGTCGTCCGCCACACACGGCGCGCTGCCGGGCGCGGCGGTCACCGTGCATCCCTTCTTCAACGACGACCGGGCGGGGGAGGCGGCGAGGGTGGCGGCGCTCGTGCAGGAGGCGCAGCGCGAGCGCGCGGACGGAACGATCGCGATCCTGGTGCGCAACCGCGGCCACCTGCGCGACATCGTGCCGCAACTGCAGGACGCCGGCCTGCGCTTCCGCGCCATCGAGATCGAGCCGCTCGGCCATCGCCCGGTGGTGCAGGACCTGCTGGTGCTGACACGCGCGCTGTCCCATCTCGCCGACCGGCTCGCCTGGCTCGCGGCGCTGCGCGCGCCATGGTGCGGCCTGACGCTGGCCGACCTCGATCGGTTGGCCGGGGGCGACGCGAAGCGCGCGGTGTGGGAACTGATGAACGACGATACGCAGGTCGCGGCGCTGTCTGCCGACGGCCGCGCGCGGCTGGAACGCGTGCGCGCCGTGCTCAGGGATGCGCTCGGCGACCGCTGCCGCGGTTCGCTACGCGCGCGCGTGGCCGGCGCCTGGTTCGCGCTCTCCGGCCCGGCCTGCGTGGAGGCCGTCACCGACCTCGAGGACGCCGAGATCTATTTCGACCATCTCGAGGCGCACGAGGAAGCGGGCGAAATCGCCGACCCGGCGGCGTTCGAGGACGGGCTCGCCGACCTCTACGCGCTGCCCGACCTGCAGGCCGGCGAGCAGCTGCAGATCATGACCATCCACAAGGCCAAGGGCCTCGAGTTCGACACGGTGATCGTGCCGGGGCTGGGCCGCGCGCCGCGCGCCGACGATGCGCGCCTGCTGGCCTGGATGGAGCAGCCGCGCGGGGACGGGACGGTCGACCTGCTGCTCGCGCCGATCCGGGAGACCGGGTCGGACGAAGACCCGATCGGCCGCTGGCTGCGCAAGCTCGAGGCGGAAAAGGAACGCCTCGAATCCGGCCGCCTGCTGTACGTCGCGGCGACGCGCGCGAAGCGGCGCTTGCACCTGCTGGGCGACGCCGGGCTCAAGACGGACGACGATGGGGTGCCGGCCCTGAGAGCGCCGGGCGAGCGCACGCTGCTCGCCCAGTTGTGGCCGCTGGTCAGTGCTTATTATGAAGAGGCGATGGCGCGACACGTGCAGGCAGAGCCGGCGGCGGCGCCGGACCTGCCCGACCAGTCGCTGCGCCGCATCGCGTCCGGCTGGCAGCCGCCCGCCGCGCCGCCGCGCGTTGCCTGGACGGCGCCGGCCGACCCGGCGCGCGCGCGCGACGAGATCGAGTTTTCCTGGGTGGGCGAGACCGCGCGTCACGTCGGCAGCGTCGTCCACCGCTGGCTGCAGCGCATCGCCGAGGACCGTCTCGCCGGGTGGGACGCGAAGCGGGTTGCGGCGCTGCGCAGGACTTTCCGCGACGAACTGGTCGCCTGCGGCCTGCCGGCCGATGCCGTGGAAGATGCGGCAGAGCGCGTGGCGACAACGCTCGCGCAGACGCTCGCCGACGAGCGCGGGCGCTGGCTGCTCGGCCCGCGCGAGGACGCGGAATCGGAGCTGCGACTGACCGGCGCCACCGCCGGCGGCATCGTCAACATCGTCATGGACCGCACCTTCGTCGACGAGCACGGCACGCGCTGGATCGTCGACTACAAGACCGGTGGGCACGAAGGCGGGAACATCGATGCCTTCCTCGACCGCGAGCGCGAACGCTACCGCCCGCAACTCGAGCGCTACGCCGCTCTCATGCGCGCGGGCGACGACCGCCCGATCAAGCTTGGGCTCTACTT